>JBATMT010000652.1:0-1767 GCA_049289975.1 Paracoccaceae bacterium
GGACAGATGCAACCGGTCCGGGGACAGTCCGGCCAGGGTGACGTCGAGAAATTCCAAAACATGATCCAGTCGCGGTGAAAGAGCCTTGTAGAGCGCTTCCTTGGCCGAGAATACCAAGGTCAGAAACGCGGCGAAGGGCAGGGCTTCGGGGCGAAGGTTCGCCTCGGACGGAGTCAGGATCATGCCTTGAATGTTGTCCGCTTGAGTGGGCGGCATGATGGTTTCACAATCAACGCCCAAGCCGCCGAGGGTGCGGCTGACCGTGGCTATGACCCGGCAATCGGTGTGGCTGATGGAGCCGACCGCGCCTGTCGGCCAGACGGGTGCGCGGCCATTCATGCCGATCACTTCCGGTAGGCCGGCCGAGCGCAAGGCTAGGGTCGCGCAGATGCGCCCGGCCAGAAACTCTGCCCGACGTTTGGGAACCGCACCGCTCAGAGCCTTGGGCAAAAGGGCCAGGGTCGGACCCAGAGGGTCCAGCGTATAGGTTTGTTCGTCACCGCCATCTGCGCGGAACCTGCCTTCGCGCCAATGCAATTGCGGCAGGTCGAAGGGGTTGGCGGTGATCAGCGGCATCAGGATCATTGCGCCACCAGATAAGGGAATGCCGGTGTCGTCAACAGAACGCGCAGGCGGGTGAGCGTTGTCTCGTCGCGCGGCAAGGAGAGCTGAGCAAAGATTTCAGCCATCGGTGTCTGGCCGTTGCAGGCGGCAAAGATCGCGCGGGCCTGTGGATCGACTGGCTGGGCGGGCGCGGGTATCTGTGCGCTGCGGCCCGAATTGCTGTAGCGATCATCGGCCCCCAGAATGAAGCTGCCGGTAACGCAGGACGCCTGACAGAACGTGCGGTTCAAAAAATCGGCGTTGATCTGTGCCCGGTCTGGCCGGTGGCCGCCGCGCTGGGCGTAGAACCAAAGCATGGGTGAGGCGTCTGTCATCAGCAGGTTGGCGACTTGCCAGCGTTTGAGATCGCCGAGTTTCTCGAAAGCAGATTTTGCCGCGCCTGTGGGAAGGGGCGGATCCCAGCTGAAACGCTGCGCAAGCTTGTCAAACTGCCCGACGCATGGCTGCAAAAGGATCAGACCCGCGCGCTCGCACATCGCCGCCAGAGTATCGACCGTGTAGCTGAACTCGACGGGTTGCAGCAGCGAATCTGCTACGGCAGGTTCGGGCAAGTCACGCTGCTGGGCGAGAAACGGCGCCATGCTGCCGGGCAGACCGCCATGGGCGATCAATTCGGCCGTCATGGCCAACTCGGCGTCAATCAGCCCGCCGCGGCCAGTCGCGCCCGAGAGAATCCGGATGGCTTTCTGATAGGCGGTCGTCTGGGTGCGGTGATAATAGTTGTAGACCATCAACTCCAGAACCCCGCTCGGCTTCAGCGCCTGTGCGAGTGATGCCAGAGGGATTTCGGGATTGGCGTTGTGGTGAATGACGCCCGTACAGATCACATGGTCGAAACGATCCTTGTCGCAGGGATCGTTCAGGCTGGCTTCCTTGAGTTCAAGGTTGGTCAGGCCCAATTGGTCGGCAGTCCTGCGAGCCACTTCCAGCGAGCGGGTTGATACATCGGTCCCGACGACCTTCGCGCCGGGAAAACGTAAAGCGGTAATCACGGCCTGATTGGTACCACAACCTGCGACCCAGATTTCTCCGTTCTCAGGGATGCGCGTGCCGGTGAAATCGCCAAACTCCTGACAGACAAATCGTGGAATGAAGGCGGGATCGTGGACCACCGGCAGAACCAGCGGCAGCCAAGGATAATTG
>JBATMT010000653.1:0-4539 GCA_049289975.1 Paracoccaceae bacterium
AGAGCCGGGTCCGTCTGGATCTTGCTGATTGGCCGCATCGTGGCGGGCATCGCTGCGGCGACCTATGCAACGGCAACAGCCTATGTCGCGGACCTGAGTGCCCCCGAAGATCGCGCGAAGAACTTCGGCTACATCGGCGCGGCCTTTGGCGTGGGCTTTATCCTTGGCCCCCTGTTGGGTGGTTTTGCCGCCGAATATGGCCCCCGCGCACCGTTCTGGCTGGCCGCCGTGATATCGGCGGCGAACATGATCTATGGCCTGTACGTATTGCCCGAGAGCCTCCCCGCCGAAAATCGCCGGACGTTTGACCTTGGCAGGGCCAATCCCTTTGCCTCTTTCCGCGCCATCGGCCATTTGCCTGGCCTCAAGCGCTATCTGGCGATCATGTTCTTCTACACGCTCGCCTTCCAATCCTATGGGTCAATCTGGTCGTTCTATGGCACAGAGCGTTTTGGTTGGGATGCCTGGTGGAACGGACTTTCCCTTGCCGCCTTCGGCGTGTGCATGGCAGTCGTACAATCGCTGGGCGTGGCGCCCGCAATCCGCCTATGGGGCGAGAAGCGGACCTCTGGGTATGGTATGCTCGTCGACGCCGTTGCCTTTGGCTTTTACGGATTCATAACCTCAAGCTTCTGGGCGCTTGCCTTCACGCCTGTTGCAGCCGCTGCGGGGGTTGCCGGGCCTGCCTTGCAAGGTCTGATGACCAACGGGACACCCGACGATCAACAAGGCGAACTGCAGGGCGTCATTACATCGGTGTCTTCGGTCGCGATGGGCATCGCCCCAATGCTCATGACAACCATCTTCTGGTTCTTTACCAAACCCGGCGCACCAATCTATTCGCCCGGCGCCCCGTTCCTGCTTGCAGCCGTCCTGATGGTCATTTGCGTCCTCGTACTTGTCGCGGACACGCGCGCACCAAAGAAGGCGTGACACCTAACCTGCCGCAAACCTGGAAGGGAGCGGCAGAATGAAACTGAAGGATCTCGAGCTTTTCACCGTAGCGCCTCCGGCCCCCGGCTGGGGCGGACGCTACTGGCTGTTCGTGAAACTGACGACTGATGACGGCATTGTCGGATACGGCGAATGCTACGCATCGACCGTTGGCCCAAAGGCCATGCACGCCGTAATCGAGGATGTCTTCGCCCGCCACATGGCGGGCATGAATCCCGAAGAAATCGAACTGATGTATAGGCGGGTCTATTCGTCGGGCTTTACCCAGCGCCCGGATCCCACGGTAATGGGCGCGTTCTCGGGTCTCGAAATGGCCTGCTGGGACATCGTAGGCAAAGCGCGCAACCGTCCGGTACACGCTATGATCGGCGGCAAGATCAATGAGCGTCTCCGCAGCTATACCGATCTTTACCCCGAGCCCGGCAAGGAATCAGGCGAGTTCTGGGTCAGCCCCGAAATGGCGGGCGAAGCCGCCGCGCGCTTCGTGAAAATGGGTTTCACCGCGGTGAAATTCGATCCCGCAGGCCCTTATACGATCCGCGGTGGCCATGACCCCTCTGGGTCTGACATCACCCGCTCGGCTGCTTTCTGCAAGGCCATACGCGACGCCATAGGTGACCGTGCTGATCTGCTTTTCGGTACACATGGCCAATTCAACGTCGCCGGGGCCATCAGGATGGCGCAAGCGATCGAGCCTTATGGCCCTCTCTGGTATGAAGAGCCCATTCCGCCAGACAATCTTCTGGATTTTGCGGAAGTTCAGAAATCGGTCCGCATTCCAGTTGCAACCGGCGAGCGCTTCACTACCAAGGCCGAATTCGCGACGGTCCTCCGCACCGGCGGTGCTCGAATTCTGCAACCCGCTCTGGGTCGAGCAGGTGGCATCTGGGAGTGCAAGAAGATCGCAGCAATCGCCGAGGTTTTCACCGCCCAGCTGGCACCTCATCTTTACGCAGGACCAGTCGAGTGGGCCGCTAACGTTCAGCTAGGCGCGTCCATCCCGAACCTTCTGATGGTCGAAACGATAGAAACCGGCGGCGCCTTCCATCTCAAGCTGATCAAGAATTCCATCAAGTGGGAAGATGGCTACGTTATCGTTCCCGACGCCCCCGGCCTAGGCATCGAGTTCGACGAAGACGTGGCCCGCGCTCACCCCTACAGGGGCGACCGCCTGCACCTCGAAATGCAGGAAGCCCCCTGTGACTACCTCAAACCCAACTGGTTCGAAGGCGGCGCGCCGACGACAACAAAGCCGAAAACCTGATGCGATCAGATCTCAACCGCGGTCGCCTGCCGTATTTGCTGACGGCAGGCGTAATCCTTGTCGCCGCCGCGTGGCTCTTGTGGGTCGGACGCGAACCGATCTGCAAGTGCGGCTACATAAAGCTATGGCACGGCGAAACGATGAGTTCCGAAAACTCACAGCACATCGCCGACTGGTATACCCCGTCGCACCTTTTGCATGGACTGTTGTTCTATGGCGGTCTCTGGCTTGTGGCGCGACGCATCGGATTTGGCTGGCGACTGCTGATCGCCACCATCATCGAAGCCGGTTGGGAACTGCTGGAAAACTCAGATTTCATCATCGAGCGTTACCGCGCCGTGACCATCTCGCTCGACTATTTCGGGGACAGCGTGATCAACTCGGTCTCGGACATCCTGACGATGGTGATCGGCTTCTACCTCGCCCGCGCCATCCCCGTCTGGGCCTCCATCGCCCTGATTATCGGCTTCGAGCTTTTGACGACTTGGTTGATCCGAGACGGCCTGACGCTCAACATCCTGATGCTGGTCTATCCGCTTGAATCTGTGAAAGCCTGGCAGGGCGCGCTCTAGCGCCCCGCCCCAACCGGATCGACATGAGCCGGGATTACCGTGCCGTTACAATCTCCAAAGCCGATCCGGTAGCCGTTGCCCTGGGCATGGCCACGCAACGTCAGCCTGTCGCCATCCTCGATGAAGCTTCTGGTGCCACCCTTGATCTCAAAGGGTTCCTTGCCGCCCCAACTCAGTTCCAGCAGGCTGCCGCGTTCGCTTTTTGTCGGGCCAGAGATTGTGCCAGAGCCCAGAAGATCACCGACATTCATCGGGCATCCCGATGTCGTGTGATGGCATAGCTGCTGCGCAGCGGAGTAATACATTTCGCGATAGTTCGTCCGCGCGATGACAGTCTCCTCGCCACCAAGCGGAGAAAGGCCAACCTCCAGGGTGATGTCATAAAGAAGCGGCCCCGGCTCCTCCAGATGCGGCAGAAGCGGCACCTCACGCGCAGGCGTCGAGACGCGAAACTCCTCCAGCGCCTCTTTCATCACGATCCACGGGCTGATCGTGGTCGCCGTCGCCTTGGCCTGAAACGGGCCAAGCGGCTGATATTCCCACGCCTGAATGTCACGCGCCGACCAATCGTTCAGTAACACATAACCAAAGATCATCTCGTCTGCATCGGCGACCGACACCATTCCTTCCGATGCACGCCCAACAACGGCGCCCATCTCCAGTTCTATGTCAAACCGCCGTGAAGGCGCAAAGATCGGCGCCGGAAAATCCGGGCCTTTGATCTGGCCCCAGGGCCGTCGAACATCGGTGCCCGACACGACCACCGACGACGCCCGCCCATTGTAGCCAATTGGTATATGCAGCCAGTTGGGCGGCAGCGCATTTGCCGGATCGCGGAACATCGACCCCACATTGAACGCATGGTTCCTGCCCGCGTAGAAGTCCGTGTATTCCGACACGAGGAAGGGCAACAGCATCTCGGCCCCCTCCATCGGCACAAGAAACGGCTCGACCTCGCCGCGATGGGCAGAACCCTCTGCCAGAAGTTCCTTCACGGCTTTACGAAACTGCGACCATGCCTCTGGCCCCAACTCCATGAAATCATTCCAGAACGGGACATCAAGAACCGGCTCGTCAGACACTTTGAGGATGCCCACGTCTTCAAGAGCGGTAACATCCAGAATCATGTCGCCAATCGCCACCCCACAGCGCGGCTCATCCTCGCCGAACGAGAAAACCCCGCAGGGCAGGTTATTCAAAGGAAAATCGCAATCGGGCTGGTTTGCACTGGCCACCCATGATCTCTGAAGTGTCATCTGTCTTCCTGTTGTGCTTTGTCTGCCGAGCGCGGAGCTTCCGCGCCATCGTCCGACGCATTGTCGTTGGCGTCAACAATCGCTGATTTCGGATCGCCCAAAAAGTTCAGGGTTTCGTTGGCGACAGCCATAACCTGAGCGGGCGCCAACTCACTTCAAGCCGGGCGTCCCATCGAACTTGCGGTCAAGCGACTTCCAGCAATCGATATAGTCGTCCTGCAAGGGTGCCTCTTTCGCAGCAAATTGCGTGAGGTGCTGCGGGAACCGGGTTTCGAACATGAACGACATGGTGTTGTCGAGCTTCTCCGGAGCGAGCTTGGCATTCGAAGCACCCTCGAAGGCGTTCTTGTCCGGGCCATGAGGCAGCATCATGTTGTGCAGGCTCATGCCCCCCGGCACGAAGCCTTTGGGCTTGGCGTCGTACACGCCGTAGATGTTGCCCATCAACTCGGACATGATGTTCTTGTGATACCATGGCGGCCGGAAGGTATTT
>JBATMT010000654.1:0-4293 GCA_049289975.1 Paracoccaceae bacterium
GTCCTGTAGTTCCGGGTATCAACGATCGGATACTTGTAGTGACCAATGAAGTGATCTGTCAGCGCGAGGAAATCATATCCTTCTTCCCTGTAGCGCCGGCAAACTTCTTCGGGCGCAAGAATACCATCCGACCGGGTCGAATGAGTGTGAAGGTTGCCGCGATAGAACCGGCCAGGTGCAGAAAACGCGTCCGTCATGGAGCCCTCAAAGGAACAATTGCTGCGCGAACCATGCCGCTCCTTTCGGCGGAATGCAAACCAGCTGATCAGGCGGCGATTGCCAGCATTGTCGATCCGTGAGAGAGGAAGGGAATGGCGCTCTACAACCTGATAATGTCCCTGATCCTCATGGGACTGAAGCTGCGGTCACTCGTGACGCAGCACACGCGGACAGACTTGCCCAGCTTCGCCGAGCGCCTTTACCCGCCGATCCCACGGGCGGGAAACCTGCCGCTGATCTGGGTGCACGGCGCATCCAATGGTGAATTGACCGCAGCAAGATCGCTGCTGAAAGAGCTTCTGGAACGCGCCCCGAACTACGAACTTGTCGTCACGACAAACTCCCTGACCGCCCGCGAAATGGTCAATAACTGGTCGCTTCCCCGTACCAATGTGCGCCTTGCTCCAGTTGATCAGCGATCTCTGACCGCCGCTTTCCTTGACAACCTTCGTCCATTGGCTCTGGTCATCCTCGAAAACGAACTCTGGCCGAACCGACTGCTCCTTTGTGCCGCAAGTGGTATCCCCGTGCTGGTCCTTGGTGCCCGCATGTCCGAAAAAAGTGCAAAGCTATGGCAGCGCTATTCCGGTCTCGGTCGCAAGCTTATGGCCACGATTAACTGGCTTGCACCACAAGACGATGCATCGCGCGAACGCTTCGTGAGCCTCGGTTTTGCTCCGGACCGACTCGGGCCGACTATCACGCTCAAATCAACTGTCGAAATGACCCGCCAAGCAAGCGACCTGCCATTTGAACACG
The DNA here is from genome assembly GCA_049289975.1 of Paracoccaceae bacterium. Lineage (GTDB taxonomy): Bacteria > Pseudomonadota > Alphaproteobacteria > Rhodobacterales > Rhodobacteraceae > TMP-24. Next base: position 979 of record JBATMT010000654.1, read on the forward strand.
AAAAAACCATCCTTGCGGCGTCCACACACGAGCACGAAGAAGAAATCGTACTCGACGCATTTGTTGAATTGATTGCCAACGGCGATCCTGCCGTGCACCTGATCCTAGCACCGCGTCATCCGCGCCGCCGCGACGAGATCGAAGCCATGATCGCACGTCGCGGCCTCACCTTCACCACACGCTCGCGAAATCAAGTGCCAGGGGCGTTCACTCAGGTCTATCTGGCCGACACCATGGGCGAGATGCCCCTGTGGTATGGTGCAGCCGCAATAACCTTTGTCGGTGGGTCTCTGACGGACCGCGGCGGACATACACCCTATGAACCCGCCGCCTATGGCTCTGCTATCATCCACGGCCCAGACGTCGCGAATTTTTCCGCAGCTTACGCGGTGCTGACTAACGCCGGTGCTGCAGAGGAAATCTCAGACGCGGTAACACTAAGGCTCGCATTCTCCGAGCTGCTTCTTGATTCCACGCGTCGTCAGGAAATGGCACGGAAAGCTGCGCACGTGCTCACCCCGAACTCCGGAGAAAGCGACTTGGCAACTTTCTTCGGTGCGCTTGAATACCTGACGAGCTTGAAGCTCAACAGGAGTCACCCAACTGTGGTAAGGTAGGACTGCTGGCGCTTTCTTGGTGCATCAGTGTGGTTTTCGGGCAAATCGCCAGAAAATCTTTACGTTCGAATGTTAGCGTCATTACACAAGCGTTACAAAAGCGTTACAAATCCCAAAAAAGGGACCGACACAGGTCGGACGCGAGCAGTGAAAAAAGACAGGACCAAACTGATGGCGCCCAGGCCTGCTACGCAGCATGCGGCACTTTGCTTTCGACGCACCTCTGCCGGAGAGCCTGAAATCCTGCTGATCACCAGCCGTGATACTGGCCGCTGGGTCTTGCCGAAGGGCTGGCCCAAGAAGGGCGAAGACGGCGGCCAATCCGCATTGCGCGAAGCCCACGAGGAAGCCGGTGTCATCGGCACGCTTTTGCAAGACGGGATCGGTCTCTATTTTTACGACAAGACGATGCCATCGTCCTCTCCCGTGCCTTGCTGTGTGGCGGTCCATGCCGTCGAGGTATCCTATCTGACCTACAGCTTCCCCGAGATGGGTCTGCGGCGCCAAGAATGGTTTTCGCCCCAGGCGGCGGCAGCAGCGGTTGATGAACCCGAACTGAAAGTGCTGCTTGAAAGCTTCGTTCCGAGTCAAATCCGCGCCCAACCCGGCAAGGAAGGTTGAAGTTTTCAGGCGCAAGGGCCATGTCAGTTCATACCTTTACGGGTGACCAAGATGATCCGCTACGCACTGACATGTGACCGCGACCACCATTTCGAAAGCTGGTTCAAGTCCGCCGAGGCGTTCGACTCGCTTCGCGCATCGGGGATGGTGTCTTGCATGCAATGCGGGTCCAACCAGATCTCGAAAGAGCTGATGGCGCCATCGGTCAGACCGGCGCGCAAGGCCGCCGAAGCTACCCAGCCCCGCCCGTTGAGCGAACCTTCCTCGCAAGTCGAAGCAGCACTTGCTGCCTTGCGCAGGCAGGTAGAGGAAAACTCGGAATACGTCGGCCTGAACTTCGTCAACGAAGCGCGTGCCATCCATGAAGGCGAAAAACCGGGGCGCTCCATCTATGGCGAAGCCCGCCCGGAAGACGCCAGACGCTTGCTCGAAGACGGAGTGCCAGTCGCACCGCTTCCCTTCATGCCAAGCCGCAAGACCAACTGACTTTTTATCCCATGTCAACGTCACAGCTTGTCGGCGCTAACGGCGCCAACATTCGACGCTTGCCCTCGCTCTGCGCCGCGCATAAGAAGCCCGCGGTTCTGGCTTGCGCGATAGGGGGCAAGGATGCCGCTTCTTGTCATGAAATTCGGCGGCACTTCAGTGGCCGACCTCGCTCGCATCAAGAATGCGGCCGAAAAGGTCAAACGCGAGGTCGAGCGCGGATATGACGTTATTGTCATCGTCTCTGCCATGTCGGGCAAGACCAACGAATTGGTGGGCTGGGTAGAACAGACCTCTCCGCTGTTCGACGCACGCGAATATGATGCTGTAGTCTCAGCTGGCGAGAATGTCACTGCAGGCCTGATGGCTCTGACGTTGCTGGAAATGGATATTCCGGCCCGAAGCTGGCAGGGCTGGCAAGTGCCGATCCAAACGACGTCCGCCCATTCGGCCGCGCGATTTGTCGACATCCCAAGCGAAAACATCGACCGAAAGTTTGCCGAGGGCATGAAGGTTGCCGTCGTAGCGGGCTTTCAGGGCGTCAGCCCCGAGGGTCGCATCACAACACTTGGTCGTGGCGGATCAGACACCACCGCCGTGGCTTTTGCAGCGGCATTCTCTGCCGAACGCTGTGATATCTACACCGACGTCGACGGCATCTACACGACCGACCCGCGCATCACAGGCAAAGCCCGCAAGCTCGAAAAGATCGCGTTCGAGGAAATGCTCGAACTCGCCTCTCTTGGTGCGAAGGTCTTGCAAACCCGCTCGGTCGAGTTGGCAATGCGCTACAAGGTGCGGCTGCGCGTGCTGTCGTCCTTTGAAGATACTGATGAAAACTCCGGCACTCTGGTCTGCGACGAGGATGAAATCATGGAATCGAAAGTCGTATCTGGCGTCGCCTATTCGCGCGACGAAGCAAAACTGACGCTGCTCACGGTAGAAGATCGCCCCGGAATCGCTGCCGCGATATTCGGCCCACTGGCTGAAGCTGGCGTGAACGTCGACATGATCGTTCAGAACATTTCCGAAAAAGTCGTCGGCGGCAGCGCGAAAGCTGTCACCGATATGACCTTCTCCTGCCCGACCAATCAGGTCGCCCGCGCCCAGAAGGCAATGGAAGACGCCCGCGCCGCTGGCCACATCAGCTATGCCGAGATGATTGTGGACACGGATGTGGCCAAAGTATCGGTCGTAGGTATCGGGATGCGGAGCCACGCCGGCGTTGCCGCCAAGATGTTCTCGTGCCTTGCTGCTGAAAACATCAACATCAAGGTGATCGGCACATCCGAGATCAAGATTTCGGTTCTGATCGATCGGAAATATATGGAATTGGCAGTTCAGGCACTCCATGATGCCTTTGAACTGGAAAAGGCCGCCTGAAACAGGGCAGTAACGGGGGGTCATGGCCGACCGGACCGAAAGTGATAGTCGCAGGTTGCTCAGACGCTTGCGTGACAGTTTAGCCGAGCCCGGCGCCGGGCAGGAGCGGCTGAACCGTGTCGTGCGGCTCATTGCCACGTCGATGCATACCGAAGTCTGCTCGGTCTACCTTTTCCGCGACGATGAAACCCTTGAGCTCTGCGCAACC
>JBATMT010000655.1:0-6695 GCA_049289975.1 Paracoccaceae bacterium
GGATTGCAGGATCTGGCCGTCGCCAGCGCAGCGGTTCGCGCTGCCGTCGCCAAGGGTATTGCTGTATCGGTTACAATATAAGGGGTTACGCGGCGCTCCCTCGTGTTGCGCCGCGGCCCGCTTCATGGTCAGACTGCCCGCCAGAGGCGAAACCCGGAGGAAGTCGTGGCCATTCGTGTAGCGATAAATGGCTTTGGCCGCATCGGCAGATCGGTCCTGCGCGCGGCCCTTGGCGGTGGACATCAGGATATCGAGATCGTGGCGATCAACGACATCGCCCGCCCCGACATGGCCGCCTACCTCTTTGAATTCGACAGCACCTTTGGGCCCTTCCGGGGCGAAGTCCGGCTAGAGGACGGCACGCTCATCGTGAACGGCAATCGCATCCGCCTTACCGGCACGCGGGATCTGTCGACGCTCGACCTGACCGACATTGATCTTGTGATGGAATGTACGGGCCGCGCCGCTGACCGTAGCGTTGCCGAAGCGGGACTGAACGCAGGTGCGCGCAAGGTGCTCGTGTCCGGTCCGGCGTTGAACGCGGACTATACCGTGGTTCTGGGTGCCAACGAAGCCGGCATCAAGCCTACTCACCGTATCGTCTCGAATGCGTCATGCACGACCAACGCCCTTGGGCCGCTGGTTCGGGTGCTCGATCAGGCATTCGGGATCGAGACTGGGTGGATGACCACCATTCATTGCTACACCGGCAGCCAACCAACCGTTGATGCCCCAGCCGCCGACTTCGCCCGCAGCCGCGCGGCCGCGCTGTCGATGGTGCCGACAACGACCTCGGCGCAAAAATTGCTTGATGTCGTTTTGCCTGACCTTGCGGGCCGGATCGAGGGTGCCGCTGTGCGCGTGCCGGTTGCCTCGGTGTCGGCGGTAGATCTGGCAGTGATGCTGCGGCGGCCTGCCACCGTCGATTCGATCAACGAACTCCTTGCCGCTGCTGGTGGTGTGATTGGCGCGACGGATCGCGCACTTGTGTCTTCCGATCTTAGGGCGCGACCCGAAAGCATCGTCATGGCGCTTCCCGAAACGCGGGTTACAGCGGGTGGGCTTGTTCGCGTATTTGGATGGTACGATAACGAATGGGGCTTTTCCAACCGGATGCTGGACGTTGCGCGCCTGATGGCGTGACAGAAGACAGAGACGGGACAAATCGCAGCGAGGTCGAACAATCAGATGAAACCTGGGCCAGACCTGACCATCCGCCCTGTCGAGGCGCGCGACCGCGCCGAATGGGACCTGCTTTATCAAGGCTACGCCGATTTCTACAAAGTGACGCAAACACCGCAGATGCGCGACACGGTGTGGGCCTGGCTCCATGATGCCGGGCACGAGACCAGCGGCCTCGTTGCCGAAAACGCTGCTGGAAAGCTTGTCGGCCTGACGCACTTCCGCCCTTTCGCGCGCCCGCTTTCGGCTTCGACAGGTTGTTTTCTTGATGATCTTTTCGTTTCGTCGAATGCCCGGGGTTTGGGTGCCGCCGAGTCGCTGATCAATGCCGTGCGCGCCGTCGCCGAACAGCGGGGCTGGACGGTGGTTCGCTGGATCACTGCAGAAAACAATTACCGCGCCCGTGGCCTCTATGACCGCGTGGCCACAAGGACGCCGTGGGTTACCTACGACATCAAGATATAGTAGGCAGGTCGCCCGAAAGTTCCTAATTTTACGTAAACGGACTTTTGCAAGCTTTTGATAACGAAAGGTTTTGAAAAGTGTAACTCAGAGATACACTTGATATGTTGCTCAAGCAGCCGCCAGAGCGGCACAAGGCCGCTTTTTCCAGGCGGACTGTAAAAAGCTCAGGATCCAACGACCTTCCAGTGTCTTCGATAGTGGTATTCCTCAAGGTTTGGCGTGGTCCCGATCCTGTCGACCACAGCAAACAGACCCGGCGCCGAAAGTGGGGTCAGCACCCCATGCCATGTTCCCCGCAAAAGGCTGATGCCCTGCGCCCCGTTGGTCAAGAAAGCCAGCGGCGCGCCCGGCACGCCCCCCTCATCAGGGGCGCCAATCACCAGAAACGGATGCTCCGACATCGGCTGGAAAGCCTGCGACCCGTCCGGGTGGCGCTCGACCAGGTCGAATTCGTAGGGCAGCCGCCTGGCCTCGGCCTTGAAGACCGAAATCCCGCCGCGCGCATCGCCAAAATCGAGCCGCGCCCGATCATGATGGCGGCGACAAAGCCCGGCGTTGATTGGCCGAAAGTCTCCAGTTGCCTCCAGCACGTCTCCAAACGGAAGGAACTCCTCTGCTGTCAACGGGGCCGCCTTGATCGTGCCACTCACCGCCCGAACGCCCCAGTTCCGCGAAGTTTCGCGTGCCGGTTCACATCCTTGTAAAGCAGATACCTAAACGGCCCTGGTCCCGCCGCATAACAAGCCTGCGGACAGTAGGCGCGTAGCCACATGAAGTCACCCGCCTCGACTTCTACCCAGTCCTGATTCAGTTTGTAGACAGCCTTGCCTTCGAGAACGTACAGGCCATGCTCCATCACATGCGTCTCTTCGAAGGGAATGACCCCGCCGGGTTGGAAGGTGACGATGTTGACGTGCATGTCATGCGACAGGTCATCTGGTTCAACGAACCGCGTCGTCGCCCACCGCCCCTGCGTGTCTGGCATTGCAATCGGGTCAATCGCCTTGTCAGAGGTTACGAAGGGCTTCGGCGGTGCTACGCCCGAAACTGGTTCATAGAGTTTGCGGACCCAGTGAAACCGTGCCGGGATGTCCTTTCCGTTTTTGATCCGCCAATCCGAACCTGCAGGAATGTAGGCATACCCTCCGGCACCTAAGTCGTGCTCTTCGCCATCTATCGAAAGCCAGACATCTCCCTCTGTCACAAACAGCACGCTTTCCGCACCAGACTCATTGTCCGGATTGTCAGAACCGCCGTCAGGCCCGACTTCCATAACATACTGGCTGAATGTTTCAGAGAAGCCCGACATCGGACGCGCAATCATCCAAAGCCGGGTGTTATTCCAACTGGGCAGGTAGCTGGTAACGATATCGGAAAAGCAACCCTTCGGGATGAAGCAGTAGGCATCGGTGAAGACTGCCCTTTGGGTCATGAGTGAGGTTTGCGGTGGAAGGCCGCCTTTGGGGGCGTAATAGCCGGTCATTTCAGCATGTCCTTGAGCCTGAGTTGGGCAATCCGCTCGACCTGAGCGCAAGCCGTCGCAAGTTCTGTTTCACGATCATTTCCGAGACGAGTCCGGAATGCGTGGAGAATAGAGGCTTTTGTATTGTCCCGCACCGCGATGATGAACGGGAAACCGTGGCGGGCTACATATTCAGTATTGAGCTTTTCAAATTCCGCCCGTTCATCATCGGTCAACGCGTCCAGCCCCGCAGAAGCCTGTTCAGTTGTGCTCTCTGCCGTCAAACGTTTTGCCGCCGCCAGTTTGCCGGCCAGATCCGGGTGCGCCTTCAGGACGGCCAGTCTTTCATCTGCCGACGCTGAACGAAAGACCCGGCACAATGCATTATGCAAACCAATCGCCGTATCATGGGCAGGACCAAGTTCCAGATTCCAGGCGCGTTCAGCGATCCATGGCGAATGCTCGAAGATACCGCCAAAACGCTCGCCAAAACGCTCAACGTTGATCTGAGAGGGCCGTTCGAAACGCTTGTGCGGATGGGTCTCGTGCCAGTGACGCGCAATATCCAGACGGCGAGGGAACCACACGCCTTTATGGTTTTGTGCATACTGAAGGAACTTTTGCAGGCCTGCCAGTTTACCTGGCCTACCAATCAATCTGCAGTGCAGGCCGACGGACATCATCCGGGCCGCGCCAGTCTGACCCTCGGCATAAAGGACATCGAATGCGTCCTTCAGGTATTGATAGAACTGCTCACCCGTTATGTACCCTGGTGCCGTTGCAAAACGCATGTCATTCGCTTCGAGAGTGTAGGGGATGACTAACTGATCAACCCCCCCGACTTCGAGCCAATAGGGCAGATCGTCGTCGTAGGTATCAGAGACATAGGCGAAGCCTCCCTCCTCTGCGACGAGCCTCACAGTGTTTTCAGAGCACCGCCCTGTGTACCAGCCCAGAGGTCGTTCTCCCACCACCTCTGTATGAAGGCGGATCGCTTCCGCGATGGCCGCTCTCTCTACTTCCGGCGACATGTCTCGGTGATCGACCCATTTGAGGCCGTGCGATGCAATTTCCCAATCCGCATCCTTCATGGCCGCGACCTGTTCTGGCGAGCGGGCAAGAGCAGAGGCGACGCCATAGATTGTCACCGGGATTTTCATGCTGGTGAACAGACGATGCAGACGCCAGAAACCCGCACGTGCTCCGTACTCGTAGATTGATTCCATGTTCCAGTGGCGCATCCCGGGCCACATTGCAGCGCCGGCTATGTCCGAGAGAAACGCCTCGGAAGCGGCGTCACCGTGAAGAACGCAGTTTTCGCCGCCTTCTTCGTAGTTTAGCACCAGCTGGACAGCGACCTTCGCTCCGCCCGGCCATTGGGGATCCGGAGCATTTGCGCCATAGCCCACCATGTTTCGTGGATAGCGGTTCATGTGGACGCTCCTGTCTGAACTGTTCAGTAATATCTAAACCCGGAAGGCGGGAGGGATTATTCCGAAAATACGAAAAGACCTTTCGGGTTTTCCAGTGTTCGCTATCTTGGACCATAAACTGCATGATGCGGAAAAGCACAGGAGAGTTCGATGGCCGCTGGGTATCTGACAACGCACGTTCTGGATACAGCCAAAGGCTGTCCGGCCGCCGGGTTGAGAATTGCTCTATACAAAGTCAGCGGCAATAGTCACCGCAAGATCTGTGAACTTGTTACGAACGAAGATGGCCGCACCGATACTCCGATTTTGCCACAGGGCATGTTCGCTGTCGGCACTTATGAGCTTGTTTTCTTTGCGGGAACCTATCTGGACGCGTCTGGGGTGGCCTCTGAAAACCCGCGATTTCTTGATGAAATCCCGATAAGATTCGGCATCTCGGACCTCGAGGCGCATTACCATGTACCGCTTCTGCTATCGCCTTTCGGTTATTCGACATATCGCGGGAGCTGAGAGCTCAACCTGATTTGGCCAATGCCAGATAGAGCTTCTCAAACTGCGGGTGTACCCAGTCAGGATCAAACCGATCCTCGTTGGACTTTCGCAGCGCCGCGTCGGCCATCGCCAGTCGAAGGGGTTCATCTGATAGGACTTCCTCGACCGCGGAACAGATTGCAGCAACATCCCCAATCGGAACAACGCGGCCAACTTGATTGTCGATCAACTCGACAACGCCTGAACAGGCAGTCGCAATAGCCGGTGTTCCGGCTCGAAAAGCTTCGACAATCGTGAAGGGCAGGGCCTCCCATCGGGAGGTCAGCAAGAACAGATCGGATGCTGCCAGGTGCAGGTGGGGTTCTGACGTGCGCCCGATGAACGTAAGGACATGCTCAACACTCCTTTCGGCAGCAAGTGCCTTGAGTTTCGCGTCGTCCGGGCCATCGCCCGCGACAATAAAGCGCCATCCCGGATGGGTCTTAGTCAGACGCGCCACGCAGTCTATCAGCACGTCGACACCCTTTTGATGGGCGAGGCGCACGAGGGTCATGACAACCCTGTCGCCGTCTCCCATCAGTCGGGCTCTGAGATCAGAAACTTGAATGGCCGTGACCTGTGGAGCAGGGTCAACGCCAAGGCCGATCACTTTCAGCCTGTCGACGGGCACCCCACCAATAGTGGCGAGATCGTCTGCGCTGCGATAGCTGGGAGTTACGGTCAGGTCACATCGGCGAGCGATGCGCCCGAAGCTTGCGATCCGTTCGGGCTCTGAGCCGTGATAGGTGACTATTAGCGGAATGTTCAGTCCGCGACGCGCAACATCTGCGACAAGTGCGGGGGCGCTGTCATGCGCATGCATCAGATCGACGGGATTTTTCTTTAGCCATTTCCGAAGCTTGCGCGCCGCCAGAAGCGCAGTCAACAACCGACGGGGCACGCTGTCACCCATGCCTCCCGCAACGCGGTTAAGCGGCAAGTTGAGGTAATTGCGACCATTTTCATCGTTGACCCAGACGTCGGGAGCGCCTGCAAGACTGACACTATGACCGTGATTTTCGAGCCAGTCGCGCAAGGCGAGAATATGGCGGGTAATGCCGCCCACGCCAAGCTGCGTACCAAGTTCAAGAACGTGGAGTTTGGAAGGGTCGTTCTTCATTCTGCCCGATCCGATAATCTGCTTCGTCATGATAGGCCCGCTTTGCCAAGGCAAGGCGAAAGTCGCAATTGGTTGCGCATAGAGCCCGTTGCCGCCATGTTCCTGCCAAATCCGCCGGATAGTCGCGGAAATGGAACCTTTTGACGGGACAGTCTGGTGATTCACGTCGGCATTGATGCAAGCTCTTGGGGAAACGAACGCGGCTTTGGCCGGTTTACGCGCTCCTTGGTAGAGGCTTTGGCGGCCCGCAGGAGCGGTTTTTCCTATACTTTGCTGTTCGACACGCCGCCAGATCGGTCGGTTCCGAAGGGAGTTGCCGTCGAGATCGCCGGCGCCGGAAGATCAATGGCGGCGGCGGCAAGCGGCAAGGGCGCCAGGGGTGGCGGGGACATGCTTTCGCAATCGAAAGCTGCTGCAAGACTTGGCGCGGATGTCTTTTTTTTCCCGGCAAGCTACTCGTTCTATCCGATATTTTCGAGGGTGCCAAAGGTCGTTTGTTTCC
>JBATMT010000656.1:0-3812 GCA_049289975.1 Paracoccaceae bacterium
ACCCTCCATGGAAGCCCCAACGGCTGTAGCGGGGCTTCAAGGTGATCCTTCGGATGCTGCCGAAGCCCAGACTTCGGACGCTACCGAGGAAAGTGATGTGGACAAACCGAAGAAACGCGGCTGGTGGTCGCTCGGTCGCTGACCAAAATAAATGATGTGAATACAAAGGCCGGGCGATTGTCCGGCCTTTGTCTTAGGGGCCAGCGCGTTCAATCAGGTAGGTCTTGACCCCGCCCACGTCGTCGGCTGCCAGCAGCTTGTTGCCAGATGTCGCGCAGAAATGCGGCACATCCACCCATGATGCGGGATCGCTCGCTCGTAATCTGAGCCGTGTTCCCGGCGCCATCTTCCGGAGCTGCTTCTGCGCCCTGAGGACCGGAAGCGGGCAAAGCAACCCGATGGCGTCAATATCTTCGTCCCATTCCATGATGCGCCGGTAGCCCGGTCAGAATGCTTTGTCCACACGGTTGTGAAGTCTTCTGCGGCAGATCGCCCCGTGACGGACGTTCTGTGATGCTCTATGGCTTCTCGCATGTTCGGAATATCCATCCCTGATGCTAGCTTCGGGCTGGCCGCGCTGATTGCGCTCCTGTCAGGGGTGTTGTCGTTTCTTAGCCCCTGCGTTCTACCCATCGTTCCGCCCTATCTCGCTTATATGGGTGGGATCAGCATGGGTGATCTGACGGGCAAAACCGGCAAGCGGCGAAGCGCTGTTGTCCCCGCTTTGTTCTTCATTCTGGGGCTTTCGACAGTATTTTTGCTGATGGGCTTTGCCGCGTCGGCTCTGGGCCGCGTGTTCTTGCAGTATCAGGGGATCTTGACCAAGGCGTCAGGCCTGACGGTCATCGTGCTTGGTCTGCACTTCCTGCATGTCCTTCGCATTCCCATCCTTGATCGCGAGGCACGTCTCGATGCTGGTGATCGTGGCGGCTCGGCTATCGGAGCCTATGTGCTTGGTCTGGCATTCGCCTTTGGCTGGACTCCCTGCATCGGCCCGCAACTGGGGGCGATCCTGTCTCTGGCAGCGACAGAGGCAAACCTCGCGCGGGGAACGGCCCTTCTGGCCGTCTACGCGATTGGGCTTGGAATACCGTTTCTGCTCGCTGCGATGTTCATCACGCGATCGCTTGCCGTAATGAACCGAATGAAGCGCTACATGGGCCTCATCGAAAAGATCATGGGCATTCTGCTGATCTTTGTAGGCACCATGCTTCTGACGGGTGCCTTCTCGAGCTTTTCCTACTGGTTGCTCGAGACTTTCCCTTCCCTTGCCGAACTGGGTTGACGTCAAGTCAGCCAAAGATCAGCCACAGGATCAATCCCCACATAGGAACGGCCATTGCCATCACCGGGAGCAGCCACCAGCCACCGGGCATATCGCCCCGCTCTGTTTCGACGACAGGTGTGCTTGGTTGATCGTCAGGAATGCTGACCATGCGCTCCTGCGCCAGCCAATACTCCAAATGTCTGCTCCGAATCACATCTTCGCCACGTAAGTGGCGCACTGTTGCTTGGCCCATTTCACACCATTCCTTCCTTCACCGAAGGCAAGGGTGACACCAAAAACTTTCCAAAATGTTGAGGGGTCACTAGCCCCCTTAACTTATTCCGCCACTTGCAGGTTTCCCAGCCGTCGCTTGCCGAGTTCCGCTTCCAATTCCTCCACGCGATCCTTTATCGCGCGCAATTCGTCATTACCTGCTTCGACGGCCTCTGCCAGAGCGTACGGGTCGGGCGCGACCGGTTCGGCTTCCTTCTTGCCGACCATCCAGCCGAACGCCTTGGTCAGCCAGTATTGAACGTCGTCCATGATCAGGAAGAACGACGGCACCACGACGAGGCTCAGCACCGTTGAAACGATGATCCCGCCTATGACTGCAATCGCCATGGGTGCCCGGAACGCACCACCTTCACCGACGCCAAGTGCCGACGGTAGCATCCCCGCAGACATGGCGATCGAGGTCATAACGATCGGACGCGCGCGCTTGTGTCCGGCCTCGATCAGCGCATCCAGCCTGTCCATACCCAGCCTGCGCATTTCGACAGCGAAATCGACAAGCAGAATGGCGTTTTTGGTGACGATCCCCATCAGCATCAAAAGACCGATCAGAACCGGCATCGAAACGGCGTTCCCCGTCACAATAAGGCTGGCCGCCACACCGCCTATGGCCAGAGGCAACGAAAAGAGAATCGTGAACGGTTGGATCACGCTCTTGAACAGCAAGATCAGCACCGTCAGCACCAGCATCAGACCCATGATCATCGCGTTGCCGAAACTGCGGTTCAGTTCCTGCTGGACTTCCGCGTCTCCCGCTTCGGTAATCTTGACCGAAGCGGGCAATTCGACCTTGCTGGTGATCTCCTTGAACCTGGCCGTCGCAGTATTGAGCGCCACTCCCACCGGGAGGTTTGCCCCGATGGTGACTTTCCGTTCCCGGTCCAGTCGGTCAATCGTACCCGGTCCGACACCGATACGCACATCGGCGACCGCCGATAGAGGCACACTCGCGCCAGTCGAGGTGTTCACCCTTAAAGCCGCAATCCGATTGATGTCCTTCTGAACTTCCTCGGACAGTTCGACGCGGATCGGAATAAGCCGGTTATCCGTCGACACTTTTGCCAGCGCGGCATCGACATCACCGATGGTGGCAACCCGCAAAGTCTCGGCAATCTGCGCCGTTGAAATGCCAAGTCGCGCCGCTTCGTCGAGGCGGGGGGTGACTTGAACTTCAGGTCGGGGCAGGGCGCCTTCGTAAGACACACCTGCCAACAGTGGGTCGCCCCGCAGGGCGGCTTCCAATTTGTTTGCAGCCAGTGCGAGATCTTCGCCGTTAGAAGATTTTATTGCGAATGAGATATCCCGTTCACCTCGGTCGTTCAGCTTGGTGATGCGCACATCGGGCACCGACATCAGGTTGCGGAAAACCTCTGCCTCGATCTCGCTCTGCGGTCTGACACGTCCGTTCGCAGCCACATCGGGCACAACCCAGTTCAGGATCGGCACTCTGTTCAGAAGGGTCGACACCTTGAAGATCAGCGACTGGTCCAACTTGTCGAGTTCGACAGTCACGGCTGCCCTGCGAAGGTCGAGATCGCCTTTCGGAGACGATCCGCTGAGCGTGAACACCGAATCCACGCCATCGACCTTTTCGATAATCTTGCGCATGTCTTCTGTGCGTCTGTCGGTATCGTCCAGAGACGAACCTGTTGGCAGTTCGACCGATATCAGGAAGCGTGACACATCCTCGGGCGGCATGAAGCTTCCCGGAACACGCAGCATTGCGCCCACTGAGATAGCGAGAATGACCAAGGCCGCCGCGAGTGTCAGGTAATAGTTGCCGACGTTGATCCCGAGTACCGGGACGCGCCACGTGTTCAGGGTATGATGCACGAACCACAGATAGCCGCGCATCAGCCTACCATTTTCGTTTCCGTGCTCCAGATTGGCGTCTTTGGATCGCATCAGGTAGGCCGCCATCAGGGGCGTGATCAGTCGTGCGACAAGCAACGAAAACAGAACCGCAATCGCGACGGTTAGCCCGAATTGGCGGAAATACTGACCCGGAATGCCGGGCATGAATGACACGGGGACGAACACCGCAACAATAGTCATGGTCGTCGCAATAACAGCCAGGCCTATCTCGTCTGCCGCTTCGATTGCGGCGCGGTAGGGCGTCTTGCCCATACGTATGTGCCGGGCGATGTTCTCGATCTCGACGATAGCATCATCGACCAGGATACCGGTCGCCAGGGTCAGGGCCAGGAAACTGACAAGGTTCAATGAGAACCCTAGGAGGTCCATAATGTAGAAC
>JBATMT010000657.1:0-2153 GCA_049289975.1 Paracoccaceae bacterium
TATTCGGACTGCACGCCGGGGCGCTTCCTCTTGCCGGGTGATCTGGCCGGATCGCCTGCATTGACGTTTGCGCCACTGTCGCGAGGGCCAGTTTCGCGCCGTGGTTCTCTGGGCCGGGAGTTCGAGCGACGGTTTGAGGCCTATAAGTCGCAGGTGGTGAAACCCTTCTTCCGCGACCATTTCGCAAGGATTGACCGGCAGATCGTGCTTGTCGACGCCCTCGGAGCCATCCATTCCGGACCGCGCGCGGTGGAAGACATGCGCCGGTCCATGACGAACATCCTGACCTCGTTTCGTCCGGGCCGCAGCAGCTGGCTCGGCTCTCTCCTTGGAAGTCGCCGGGTGGAGAGGATTCTTTTCGCGGCCACCAAGGCAGACCATCTTCATCATACCCAGCATTTGCGTCTGACCGCGATCATGGCCGCAATGATGCGCGAGGCCAAGGACAGGGCCGATTTCGCCGGGGCAAACACCGCCGCCATGTCGATTGCCGCCGTCCGCGCCACGGTCGAGGAAACTGTTCGCCACAATGGCGGCACTCTTGATGCCGTCCGCGTCCGACTGATGGACACTGGCAGGGAAGCCGCATTTTACGCAGGAGAACTCCCTGAAAATCCAGCACATTTGCTGGTGCCAGCCCGCGAGGGCGCTGCGAAATGGCTGGATGCAGATTTCGGGGTGATGCGGTTTGCGCCCAATTCGCTAGGCATCCGGACGGGCGATGGCCTGCCGCATATCCGGCTCGACAAGGCGGTCGAGTTTCTGATCGGCGACAGGCTTTAGGAAGGGCGGAGAGATGAGCGAACGCAAGGGTCCGGTGGTCATCGAACTTGAAGGGCCGGCCGATATGACACCTGCCAGCGCGCCGATGGTGCCGGATGCCTTGGGCCATCCGCAGGGCCGAGCGATGCAGACCGTTGTGCGTCTGACAGGCAGTAAGGGCAGCGGGCTGGGTGGTTTTTTCCTGTCATCTGCCTTGGCTCTGGTCAGTTTTCTGGCGTCAGTCGCGGCATGGAACTTCGTGACTGGCCTTTTGGCGACGAACCCGGTGCTTGGGTGGATCGCGACGGTGCTGTTCAGTGCCTTCCTTTTGGCGACTGTGCTTGTCGTCGTCAGGGAGTTGTCGGCGTTTTCGCGGCTGAAGCGGCTGGATCACATCAGGGTAGGGGCGCTAAAAGCCATTTCGGATCATGATCTTAAGTCTGCGCGCGGGGTGGTGGACGAAATCAGCGCGCTCTATCATCACCGTCCGGATACGGCATGGGGCCGCGGGCGGCTGGCTGAACGGCGTGGTGATGTTCTGGATGCCGAGACGTTGCTTCATCTGGCGGAAAACGAACTTCTCGGTCCGCTTGACCAATTGGCGCGACGCGAGATAGAGGCGGCGGCGCGTCAGGTGGCTGCGGTTACCGCGATCGTACCACTGGCGCTTGCCGACGTTGCGGCTGCGCTGTTCACCAACATTCGCATGGTGCGTCGGATCGCCGAGATTTATGGCGGCCGGAGCGGCGCGCTGGGCAGTTGGCGTCTTCTGAAAGCGGTCATGACCCATCTGGTGGCCACGGGAGCGGTCGCAGTTGGCGACGATCTCATCCACTCCGTCGCGGGTGGTGGTCTTTTGTCAAAACTCTCGCGCCGGTTTGGCGAAGGCGTCATCAACGGAGCCTTGACCGCAAGGGTCGGGATCGCCGCGATGGAGGTCTGTCGACCACTTCCCTTTGCGGCGCTGCCGCGCCCGAAGGTGTCAAACCTCATTTCGCGCGGCTTGCAGGGCCTGTTCGGACGGGGACAGCTAGGACAGAACGAACCAGATAAGGCCTTGAATTCCTGACTTGGCAGAAAACCCGGTCCGTGCGTTACTACGGCCGGGAACGGGTAAGGGAGCCTTGCAATGGATGGACTTATCGCGCTGGCCTTCGTGGTCGCGTTGGCAATTCCCGTTGCGATCATCGTTCTGATCATTCTGACGGTCGGGCTGCGTAGCCGAGTTACGATCCTTGAGGCTCAGGTGCGAACGCTTAGATCTCAGTCGCAGATGCCGCGGCCTGATGTGCCGGAAACGGCTTTTGTTCCCTCGTCTTTCCCCGCAATCAAGCGGACCGACGCCCGCACGACCGAACCCGCAGATGCCCCTTTGGAACCGCAAGTCATCA
>JBATMT010000658.1:0-3623 GCA_049289975.1 Paracoccaceae bacterium
GTGCAGGGCCATATCGCCGACATGGCACTGGATGTGGATGCCTCGGCACTTTTGATTTACCGCGCCGCCTGGATGAAGGACCAAGGTGCCCCACGCATCAGTCGCGAGGCGGCTATGGCAAAACTTCACGCGACCGAGGCGGCCCAGCGGGTCATTGACACTGCCTTGCAACTGCATGGCGGCGACGGCGTACGACACGGCTTTGCGGTGGAAAGCCTGTACCGCGAGATACGGGCGCTCCGCATCTACGAGGGCGCATCAGACGTTCAGCGCGTGATCATCGCGCGCAGCACACTTAATTGACAACGGGGAGAGACAGATGACCAAGACACTCGATGGCGGTATCACCCGCAATGGCGAAGCCTATCACGGGCGCGAGTTGAACATCCTCGGCCAGCGCTATTTTCCAAAGGCAAGCTGCGAGGCGAGCTTTGCCTTCGAAACCAACAGCGAGCCGGGCCAGTTCGTGCCGGTGCATGTCCACCCGACGCAGGACGAGTTTATTCTGGTGCAAGAAGGCCAACTGGAGTTGAAGCTCGATGGCAAATGGCAGACCGCTAAGGCCGGTGATCTGGTGCGGATGCCGCGTGGTGTGCCTCATGGCTATTTCAACAAGTCCGACAAGCCGACCCGCGCGCTGTTCTGGGTGTCCCCGGCGGGCAAGCTGGAAGCGCTTTTCGATACGCTCCACAATATGACCGATGTGCCTGCGGTAATTGAAGCCTCGGCCCGCCATGATGTCGATTTCCTGCCGCCCGAGGCCAACGACTGATGACCTATCGCCGTACCATCCCGGTTGAATTCAACCACTGCGATCCGGCGGGGATCGTGTTTTATCCCCGCTATTTCGAGATGACCAACTCGGTGGTGGAAAATTTCTTTGCCGAGGTGGTGGGGCGATCCTATGCGCGTATTTCCATGCAGGACCGCAACGGTGTGCCGACGGTCAAGATCGACGCGACATTCAGACGGCCGTCGCGGCTTGGCGATCGGCTGACTTTCGCCTTGGAGGTCACGCGCGTAGGCGGGTCGAGTGTGGGCTTCCATCTGGAGGCTCACGGTGACGACGGTTTGCGGATGCAGGCGGACCTGACGCTGGTCTGGGTCTCACCCGAGGGCAAGGCAGCGCCCTGGCCCGATGAAGTCCGCGCAAAGCTGCAAGACGAGATGAACCGGAAAGGCCAATAGAGATGTCAGCCCACGAAACTGCGGACAGCCCGCACACGTTCCTCCACCCGACCCAGTGGAAGGCGACGCCGGGCTATGCCTGTGGCGTGGCGGCAGAAGGCAGGATGCTGTTTCTGGGCGGCCTGATCGGCTGGAATGCGGATCAGGAGTTCGAGACAGACGATTTCGCCGCACAGGTCCGTCAGGCGCTTGAAAACATCGTGGCGGTTTTGGCCGAGGGAGGGGCCAAGCCCCACCATATCGTGCGCATGACTTGGTATGTCACTGACAAGAAAGAGTATCTTGGCGCGCTGAAGGACATAGGCCGCGCCTACAAGGACACAATTGGCCGCCATTATCCAGCGATGGCGCTGGTGCAGGTAGTGGCGTTGGTCGAGGACCGCGCCAAGGTCGAAATCGAGGTTACGGCCGTCGTGCCGCGCTGATCAGACAGGAACGGGCCGCGCGGAGGGAGAGCCGCAGGCGCGTGAAGGAGGACAAGATGCTTGGACCAACTGCCCATATCGACACGTTCACGCGCGACCGACTGCCGGCGGAAGCCGATTGGCCGGTCTTGAAGCTCGACGGGTTCGACTATCCGGAAAAGCTGAATGCCGGGGTCGAACTCTGTGACCGCATGGTTGAACGTGGCTTTGGCGACAATACCGCACTGATCGGCAACGGGCGGCAGCGAACTTACAAGGAGCTGGCTGACTGGTCGAACCGGATCGCCCATGCACTGGTCGAGGATTATGGCGTGAAGCCCGGCAACCGGGTGATGATCCGGTCGGCCAACAACCCGGCGATGGTGGCGTGCTGGCTTGGTGCGACCAAGGCTGGCGCCGTGGTGGTGAACACCATGCCTATGCTTCGAGCGGGCGAACTCGGCGCCATCGTCGACAAGGCCGAGATCAGCCATGCGCTCTGCGACACGCGCCTGATGGAAGAACTCGTCGCCTGCGGCAAACACTCGCGGCACCTGAAGACCATCATCGGCTTTGACGGGACGGCGAACCACGATGCCGAACTTGACCGTATTGCCCTGTCGAAATCTGTGCGCTTTCAGGCAGTCGAGACGGGGCGCGATGATGTGGCGCTTCTAGGCTTCACCTCCGGCACCACCGGTGAGCCGAAAGCCACAATGCACTTCCATCGCGATCTGCTGATCATTGCCGATGGTTATGCCAGGGAAGTGCTGAAGGTCACGCCCGAGGATATCTTTGTCGGATCACCGCCCCTTGCCTTCACCTTCGGATTGGGTGGGCTGGCGGTATTCCCGTTGCGCTTTGGTGCGGCGGCGGCGCTTCTGGAGCAGGCCACGCCTGCAAACATGATCGAAATCATTCAGACGCTGAAGGCCACTGTTTGCTTCACCGCGCCGACTGCTTACCGGGTGATGCTGAAGGCAATGAGCGAGGGGGCCGACCTGTCGTCACTCCGCGCGGCGGTGTCGGCGGGTGAAACGCTGCCTGCGCCTGTCTATGACGAATGGATCGCCAAGACCGGCAAGCCGATGCTTGATGGGATCGGCGCGACCGAGATGCTGCACATCTTCATCACCAACCGCTTCGACGACCACCGTCCGGCCTGCACCGGCAAGCCGGTCAGCGGCTACGAGGCGATGATCGTCGATGACGACGGCAACGAGAAACCGCGTGGCGAGGTAGGGCGGCTTGCGGTTCGTGGCCCGACCGGCTGCCGCTACATGGCAGATGACCGACAGAAGAAATATGTGGTCAACGGCTGGAACATCACCGGTGATGCCTTCACGCAAGATGCCGACGGCTATTTCCACTTTGCCGCCCGCAATGACGACATGATCATCTCGGCCGGTTACAATATCGCCGGACCCGAGGTCGAGGCGGCTCTTCTGTCACACCCGGCTGTCATGGAATGTGGCGTGATCGGCGCTGCAGACGATGAACGTGGCCAGATCGTCGAGGCGCATGTGGTGCTGGCGCCGGGTCATCGTGGTGACGCGCTGATGGTCAAGATCTTGCAAGACCATGTGAAAATGACCATCGCACCGTACAAATACCCGCGCCGGGTGGTCTTTACCGACGCCTTGCCCAAAACTCAGACCGGCAAGATACAGCGATTCCGTCTGAAAGAGGCCAAGGCGTAACGCAGTCAGGGCAGGGCGACTGCCGAGATGGTCAGCACGCCCTTGCCGGGCACCTTGGCCAGCAAGACACCATCCGCACCAACGTGGATGGAATCTGGCAACTCGCCCGATCCTGACGTGACCGCCCACGACACCTTGTAGTCGCCCTCTGGCAATCCGCGAACTGCCAACGGAGTTGCACCCTCGGCCTTGACCTCGACAACGCTACCGCCGTCCGGGTTGACGAAAGCCAGCGGGTCCGCCCAATCGACGGCGCTAGAACCCGCACCGATCCGCACCGCGCCGGGCCGGATGTAGTGAGTGTATTGCACCGTATAGCGGACGTCTTCCG
>JBATMT010000659.1:0-2369 GCA_049289975.1 Paracoccaceae bacterium
CATGATCTCCTGATCACGAACCGCATAGGTGCCAAAAAAACTGCGCTCTTTCAGAATCGCTTTGGGCGCCAAGAGTGTTTGTCCGCCCAACATGATGAGCGCTGCCGCCGAGAATACCGCCAATGGACGATCCCTTAGCGGCCAGAAGCATGCAAAGAAAACCAGACAGCTTGCCATCGCAAACGGCCTAAAGTTGGATACACCCATCCAGAGTGCAATTCCTATTGGCGCTGCGCATACCAAGCCAGTGGCCAATCCCTGCGGCAGATCACGACGGAACCGGTATGCACCGTTTAGAAGGAACACACAGGCAAGCAGCGTAACCGGACCTTCATAGACATCATTGAACAATGCCGGCGCGAGGATCGAATTGAACAATCCGCCGAGAGCACCGCCAATCGACATTGTGACGTAGTAAGTCGTGAGATGCTGCTCGGCCGGGCGAGCAATGTAAAGCCGACGATGAGAGAAGACGGCTGCAACGAAGAAGAAAGCAATAAGCACGAAAAACGCTAGCCAGCCCAGTTTCCCTGTCAAGCCACCTGCA
Source organism: Paracoccaceae bacterium (assembly GCA_049289975.1). GTDB lineage: Bacteria > Pseudomonadota > Alphaproteobacteria > Rhodobacterales > Rhodobacteraceae > TMP-24. The sequence continues at coordinate 548 of JBATMT010000659.1, forward strand.
AATAGAAAAAGGGAGTAGATCAGAAAGATAAGTAATAACTTCTCAATCGTTTTGCCGCTGGGCCATTTGACACCTGAGAACGACACAACGAAACTGAGTAGATAGAGCGCGAGAGGAATTACCCAAACGAGTGGGAACGAGCCGACGTCGGTTGCAATCGTGGACGTTGTCGAAAGCATCAATGACGAAGGAAGGAAAGCCAAGAAAAGCCAGATGGCAATTTGGCGGGTAGACACTCTAGCGAGTGTTGGCGACGTGACCTTGGTTCGATTTGTAGTTTTGGCCGACGTCGGCCGCATCATTAGACCGGAAGTGAATAAGCCCAGTCCCAAGACGCAATAGATGACCGCCCAGCCCGATCCGATTGTCCCAACGCCAAATGATGGTTCTGCCACAAATGGAAATGCCAGTAGTGACAGCAATGACCCAAGATTGCTCGCGCCATAGAGGAAGTAGGGATCGTTAGCAGACGGTCCATCCGAGCGTGCGTACCATGCTTGAAGCAACGGGGCAGTCGCAGAAAGCGCTGCAAATGGCATGCCTACGCCAACAGCAAAGAGCATAAGCGTTTGCAAGGCTGCAGAGCGCGATGGATCATAGCTCCAATCATGAGGAATAGCGATGGGCAGAAACACCAAGGCCAACGCCCAGACCAGCATGTGGACGAACACCTGTACCCGCTGCGGCAAATATTTCACGCTTAGATGAGCATATAGGTAGCCAAGGATCAGAGTGCTTTGAAAGAAAAGCATCGCGGTCGTCCATACCGCAGACGATCCGCCAAGGAAGGGCAGCACCATTTTTGCAAACATGGGTTGAACGAAGAACAGTAGCGACGCACTTGTGAAGATCGTCAGTGTGAAAACGGTGGGAACGACAAGGTCCCTGCGTTCTTCTAATGCGATAATCATATGTTCACTGTTCGCTTCCATTCGGAGTTGTCCGAAAGAGAAACAATCAATGACGTCAGAAAAATGGCGTAAGCGAGAAGAATGCTGGTTCGATAGAGCCTGATTGGCAGAAGCTTGGGGTTAAGAGACTCCGAAAACGCTTGGCGCCAAAGAATGAATTGTAAGCGGTGTCCCGATCACACTTTAACGGGGTAATTCCACGGGAGGAGATCGTCGATCTGGCTCTGCTTATGGCCTTGAACGATGGCGGTGAGCGCAGCTGACAGCCATGCGTGGGGATCGACGCTGTTCATCTTACAGGTCTCGATCAACGAGGCGATGACGGCCCAGTTTTTGGCTCCGGCATCATGTCCGGCGAAGAGGGCGTTCTTGCGGTTCAGCGCGATGGGGCGGATGGTGCGTTCGACGGTGTTGTTGTCAATCTCGACACGGCCATCGTTAAGGAAGCGGCCAAGTCCGTCGCGGTATTTGGCGATATAGGCGAGCGCCTCGCCCAGAGGTGACTTTGCCGATGCGCGAGCGCGATGGTGGGCCAGCCAATCATCGATGCGGGCGAGGATCGGGGCGGAGCGGTTTTGCCTCACGGCCAGCCGGGTGGCGGGGTCACTGCCACGGATCTCGGCCTCGATGGTGTAGAGATCGCGGATGAGGGCCACGCCTTCCTCGGCAATCGGCGCGGTTCCGGTGCGGGTGATCTCGATCAGCTTGCGGCGTGCATGCGCCCAACAATGGGCGAGCTGGATGCCTGGACCGATCCGGTCCGGGGCGATTAGGCGGTTGTATCCGGCATAGCCGTCGACTTGCAGGACTCCGCCAAAGCCCTGCAATATCCGTTCGGCATGCAACCCACCCCGGCCGGGGGCATAGGTGAAGGCGACACCCGACGGCGCAGCATCACCCCACGGTCGGTC
>JBATMT010000660.1:0-3208 GCA_049289975.1 Paracoccaceae bacterium
CAGCAATTGCCCGCTTGGGGTCTTTCTGGTCATCAAAGGCCACGATCTGAACGTCATAGGTCGTGTCGCCAATCTTCACGCCGCCGATTTCATTGATCCACGCAGCGCGGGCTTCCATCGAACGCTGGTTCGAGATGCCCCAAGCCGCAGCCGGGCCCGAGGTAACACCGACAAAACCGATCTTCAGCGCCTGGTTTTCAGCCCACGCAGCACTCACGAAGGACATGGAAGCAACAGCGACGAGCGCCGTTGTCTTCAAGAGGGTACGTCTTTGCATCTGGAGTCTCCCTATTGTTGTTCGCAACGGTCTTTAAAGCCGTAGTCACGACAGTTGGCGCTTTCGTTAACGATATTGTCAACAAAAAATTTGGCGCCCGTGTGAATCAGACTTGTTGTCGCCCGACGCTTTCAGGCATATTCGCGACCAATCACAGGTATTTAGTGCGGGAAGTGGTCTATGGACGTGGCAACCGACGAAAGCTCGATCGCGGAGCAAACCGAAGAGCTGGCCGAGGAAGAGATCGTCGAACGCATATTCGAAGCGATCATCGACCAGCGTTTGCCGGCCGGAACCAAGCTGTCTGAGTCGTCGCTGTGCGAGGCGTTCGGGGTGGGTCGGATGCGCATACGGCAAAGCCTTCTGCTTCTTGCCAGCCGCGAGGTGGTGGACCTTCTGCCCAAGCGCGGCGCCTTTGTTGCCTCGCCTACCGCAGATCAGGCGCGTGAGGTTTTCGAGGCTCGTTTGACCATCGAGCCGAACGTGGCGCGGCTGGCGGTAGAGCGCGCGTCGGACGCCGATATTGACCTTCTGGAAGAGAACCTGCGCCTTGAGGAAGAGGCACATGCGAATGGCCGCAGGCGCGACGCGATCCGGCTTTCGGGGCAGTTTCACGTTCTTCTGGCGCAGATCGCTGCGAACGGCGTGATGCTCAGGATGGTCAAGGAACTGGTGACGCGGACCTCGTTGATCATCGGCTTGTTCGGAGGAACCGGAATGTCGAATTGCCGTGACAAGGATCATGCGGACCTTCTGGGCACCTTCCGCAGACGCGACGCAGACGGAGCCGAGCGGCTCATGAAGGACCACCTCGAACATATCCAGGAACATCTCGATCTGGGTGGCAAGCATGAGACACCGATGGATCTGGTGTCGCTGTTCCGGAAATAGCGGTCACTTCCTCTGCGCTTTTTTCACTGCGCCAGGGTTGGAATTCCAGAGAATCACCGCTGCCAGATCGGCGTCTTGATGCCGCTGGCGGGCCTTGTTTTCCTCTGCGGAAGCGCCATTCGCCAATTTTGTCGACATTTTCGTCACCATTGTTGCAGACAATATTGACATGCACGTTTCTTCCTGCTCACCTTACCGTGACGAGGGGGATTTCACGTGCCAGACCAGACCGACATCGCAGTTGCGATCCGTTCCGTATCGAAGAGTTTCGGACGCGGCGCGGCAGCCGTCAGAGTGCTCGACAACGTATCGGCCGATATTGGCCAGTGTGCGTTCTTCACGCTTCTTGGCCCCTCCGGCTGCGGCAAGACCACGCTTCTGCGCCTGATCGCTGGCTTTGAGGACATTACCGACGGTGAAATCCGCATCGAGGGCCAAAAGGTCAATGAGCTTCCGCCCTTCCGCCGCCCGGTCAACACCGTCTTCCAGAACTATGCGCTGTTCCCCCACCTGAGCGTCGCCCGCAACGTGGCGTTTGCCCTTGAAATGCAAGGGCTGACCAAGGCCGAAACCACCCGTCGGGTTGGAGAGGCGCTGGAGATGGTGCGGATGGGCCAGTACGCAAACCGCCGCCCGTCCGACCTTTCGGGTGGCCAGCAGCAACGCGTTGCGCTGGCACGTGCCCTGGCACCACGGCCTCGCGTCCTGCTTCTGGACGAACCGCTTTCGGCACTCGATCTGAAGCTGCGCAAGGAAATGCAGATTGAACTGAAACAGCTTCAGCACGAGGCGGGCATCACCTTTATCTTCGTGACCCACGATCAGGAAGAGGCGCTGACCATGTCGGACCGGATTGCGGTGATGGCGGCGGGCAAGATCCTTCAGGTCGGCGCGCCGCGCGACATTTACGAACGTCCGGCGGAGCGGTTCGTGGCCGATTTCATTGGCGACATCAACCTGATGGACGGCAAGGCAGAGCCAAACGGCACGATCCGTCTTGATTGCGGTGTTTCCCTTTCGTCGGCGGACAAGGTGCAGTCCGGCGGCAATGTTACGGTCGCCATTCGCCCGGAACGCGCCAGCCTGACCACGCAAGGCAGCGGCACGCTTGATGCCGAACTCATCCACTCCGCCTATCTTGGCACCGCGGTCGTGCACCAACTGAAACTCGACGACGGAAGCCATTTCCTGATCCGAGACACGCAGGCCACCCAGCGCCCTCCCGAGCCCGGCAGCCGCATCGGTCTGGTACTGCCGACCGACGCGATACAGGTCTTTGCAGCATGAACAGCAGCCCAGCCGTCCGCCGTGCGCTGCTTCTGGCACCTTCTGTCATCACCATAACGCTTCTGATCGGAATACCGCTCGCAATCATCATCTGGGTCTCTTTCCTGTTGCGCGGTGAAAACTCGGGCGTCGATTGGCACGCGGCGCTGAACGCCTCCAACTATGCGAAACTCTTCATGGAAGAGGATTTCGACGGAACCCTGATCTACAACCCCGGCTATGCTCTGATCTTCCTGCGGTCCGTCCTGCAAGCCGCTGTCACCACGATCATCTGTGTCGTCCTCGGCCTGCCCGTGGCGCTCTGGATGTCGGGACTGTCAAAAACCGGGCGCGATGTGATGGTGCTTTTGATCACAATTCCGTTCTGGACGAACCTGCTTGTGCGCAACTACGCTTGGTTGATCATCCTGCGTCAGGACGGTTGGGCCACCGCCATCGCACGGCAGTTTTTCGGCCCGGATGTCGAACTGCTTTACAACGATGTCGCAGTGGCGATCGGGCTGGCCTACAGCTTTCTGCCCTTCATGATCCTGCCGCTCTATGCCGTGTTCGAAAAGTTCGACTGGCGCCTTCTGGAGGCGGCATACGATCTGGGGGCCAACCGTCGCCGAGCGTTCTTCCGCGTGATCGTTCCGATGGTCAAACCGGGAATCGTGGCGGGTTCGATGCTGGTGTTTATCCCCTGCCTTGGGGCATTCGTGACCCCTGCCCTGCTGGGCGGCGGCAAGACGCTGATGATGGGCAACGTCATCC
>JBATMT010000661.1:0-3959 GCA_049289975.1 Paracoccaceae bacterium
TCCCAGAACGCCCGGCCTTCCGACGCGGGAACCGAGATTTCGTAGCTCAATTCGCCCGAGAACGAGATGCGATAGACCCGCGTGCGGAACCCGCCAAGGATGCCGTCGCGCCACTCCATGAAGGGCAACGCCTCTTTCGAGACTTCCATCCCGCCAAGCTTCTCCAGAACCTTGCGCGCATTCGGGCCAACGACTGCGATCTGCGCATATTCTTCGGTCAGGTTGGCGGTATAGACCTTCCAGTCCCACCATTCGCACTGGAGCCAGTCTTCCATCCACGCATGGATACGGTCGGCCCCGCCTGAAGTCGTATGGCAGAGCCAGGTATCTTCGGACAGTCGCGCCACCACGCCATCATCCGACAGGAAGCCGTTTTCGGAACACATGAGGCCATAGCGGCACTTGCCGACCGGCAACGTCGACATGACGCCCGTGTAGAGCATGTCCAGAAACTTGCCCGCATCCGGCCCCTTGACTACAATCTTGCCAAGTGTGGAAGCATCAAGCAAACCAACGTTTTGCCGAACGTTCTTCACTTCGCGGTGTACCGCCGACTCAATGCTCTCACCGGAACGACGGATGCAGTAAGGCCGACGCCATAGGCCCACCGGCTCCCAATAGGCGCCATTGGTGTCAAGCCAGTCATGGATCGGTGTACGCCGCAGCGGTTGGAAAATCTCGCCACGCGCTTCACCGGCAATCGCCCCCATCGAGATGGGTGTATAGGGCGGACGGAACGTTGTGGTGCCAGTCGCCGGAATTTCCTGATGCAGAGCATCAGAAAGGATCGCCAGACCGTTGATATTGCTTAGCTTGCCTTGGTCCGTCGCCATGCCAAGCGTGGTATAGCGCTTGGTATGCTCGACCGACTCGTAGCCTTCGCGCGCAGCAAGTTGAACGTCGGAAACCTTGACGTCGTTCTGATAGTCAAGCCACATCTTCGTCTTCAGCTTGGTCCCGGCGCCTTGCGGCATCACCCAAACCTGCTCGATTGCACCCTCGGCCACCGCGTTGGTCTTTGCAGCCGAGCCGCCCATTGCCCTGGCCACATCAGCGAGAACCTCGTCTGCCGTCAGCGCACCATTGGCCGACCCGATCGCCGTGACCATCGCCGCGCCGTCATCACCCGTCGCGGGGCGCGCCGGATCGGGGCGGAACATCGCCTTTGCCGCATCCCAGATCAACTTGCCGCCGCAGTGCGACCACAGGTGCACCACGGGCGACCAGCCACCCGACATTGCCACCGCATCGCAATCGATCACCTCAAGTTCGGCGCCCTCGCCCGCCTGTGCGCAGATTGCCACGCCAGTCACACGCTTGCCGCCCTTGACCTTGGCAATGCCACGGCCCTCCAGCACACGGATACCCTTGGAACGTACCGCATCAGGCAAGGCGCCCGACACCTTGGCCCGCGCATCAACCACTGCCGGAACAATCAGCCCGGCGTCGGTCAGTGCCAGAGCCGTGCGATAGGCGTCATCGTTGTTTGTCACAATGACCGTGCGGTCGCCGGGGCTGACCGCCCAGTTCACCACAAAGTCACGCACCGCACCCGCAAGCATCACACCGGGAATGTCGTTGCCTGCAAAGCTCAACGGTCGCTCGATCGCACCCGTCGCCGTCACCAGATGCCCGGCGCGAATGCGCCACAGCCGGTGCCTTGGCCGCCCATCGCCCGGCGTATGATCGGCGATCCGCTCATAGGCCAGAACATAGCCATGGTCGTACAGTCCCGATGCCATAGTCCGGGTACGGAGAGTTACATTCTCCATATTTCCAAGTGCTTCGACGGCGCTCTTTACCCACGCGTCAGCCGATTGACCATCTACCTCGACACCATCGACCGGCGCGCGTCCGCCCCAGTGCGCGTTCTGCTCGACCACCAGCACCCGCTTGCCAGCCCGGCCCGCCTCAAGTGCAGCACTCAGGCCAGCAATCCCGCCACCCACGATCACCAGATCAGCGAAGGCATAGGCATATTCATAGCGATCCGCATCACGTTCCTTCGGCACCTTGCCAAGGCCCGCCGACTGGCGGATGACCGGCTCGAACACATGCTTCCACGCAAAGCGCGGGAACATGAAGGTCTTGTAGTAGAACCCGCCCGGCAGGAAGCGGGCGAAGGTGTTGTTGATCGCACCCACGTCGAACTCAAGGCTCGGCCAGTGGTTCTGCGTCGCCGTCACTGCGCCGTCGAAAAGTTCGGTCGTGGTGACGCGCTGGTTCGGTTCGAACCGGTTGCCCTCGCCAAGCCCGACCAGAGCGTTCGGCTCTTCGGCACCCGAGGCGACAAGACCGCGCGGGCGATGATATTTGAACGACCGGCCCAGCAGCATCTGGTCCTGCCCCAGCAGCGCCGAAGCAAGTGTATCACCCCGATAACCCTGCATCTTGCGGCCATTGAACGAGAAGCTCAGAGGCTTCGAGCGGTCGATAAGCCGACCGCCTTTGGAAAGACGCGTGCTCACTTGTAGCCCTCCCAGGTCGGGCGTTTTGCCTTGATCTTGGCCTGCAGGTCCGCAGGCGGTTCCTTTGATTGCGCCGGATAGGTCCCGAACACCTCAAGCGTCGCGGTGCAGCGCGCAGCCAGAAACCACTTGCCGCAGCCATAACTGTGCCGCCAACGCTCGAAATGAACCCCCTTGGGGTTTTTGCGCATGAACATGTAGCCGTCGAATTCCTCGTCCGACGCCCCCGGCCCATAGCGCTTGAGGTGCGCCTCGCCGCCCGCCGTCAGTTCGGTTTCCTCGGCCTTCACGCCGCAGTAGGGGCATTCAAGGGTTAGCATGATGCGATCCTTTCGGAACGAGGCCGTGGGCTCTGCGCCCGGACCCCCGGGATATTTTTGAAAAGAAGAAAATGGTTCATCAATGCGCCACCCCGGCCGCCACCGACTCGTCGATGAACTTGCCTTCGCGGAAGCGATACATCGAGTATTCCTCGGTCAGCGGAGACGATCCGCGCGCCATCAGCTCGGCCATCGCCCAGCCCGAGCCGGGGATCGCCTTGAAGCCGCCTGTCCCCCAGCCGCAGTTGACGAAGATGCCGTCGACAGGCGTCTTCGACAAGATGGGCGAACGGTCGCCGGTCATATCGACAATACCGCCCCACTGGCGCAGCATCTTCAGCCGCGAGATCATCGGAAAGGTCTCGATAAGCGCGCGGACAGTTTCCTCGACATGGTGGAAGGATCCGCGTTGGGTGTAGTTGTTGAAACCGTCGGTGCCGCCACCAATGACCATTTCGCCCTTGTCAGACTGGCTCATATAGCCATGCACCGTGTTGGCCATCACGACCACATCCATGCATGGTTTGATCGGCTCGGACACCAGCGCCTGTAGGGCGAGCGACTCGATCGGCAGACGAAAGCCCGCCAGCTCGGCCAGCACGCTCGAATTCCCGGCCACAACCATGCCCAGCTTGTCGCAATCAATCGCACCCTTCGTGGTGTCGATCCCGACAACCTTCGCGCCATCGCGGCGAATGCCAGTGACTTCGCACTGCTGGATCACGTCCATTCCCATCGCCGAGCAGGCCCGCGCATAGCCCCAGGCCACCGCATCATGGCGCGCCGTGCCGCCGCGTGCCTGATAAAGCGCGCCCAGAACCGGATAACGAGGCCCGTCGAGATTGATGATCGGCACCAGTTCCTTGACCTTGGCCGGCTCGATCCACTCGGTCGAGACGCCTTGCAGATTGTTGGCATAAACCGTGCGGCGATAGCCGCGCACTTCGTGATGGGTCTGCGCCAGCATCAAAAGCCCGCGCGGGCTGAACATGACGTTGTAGTTCAGATCCTGGCTCAGCGTCTCGAAGAGGCTGCGCGCCTTTTCATAGATCGCAGCCGAGGGGTCTTGCAGGTAGTTCGAGCGGATGATCGTGGTGTTGCGCCCGGTGTTGCCACCGCCAAGCCAGCCCTTTTCGATGATCGCCACATTGGTGATGCCGAAATTCTTGCC
>JBATMT010000662.1:0-8525 GCA_049289975.1 Paracoccaceae bacterium
CTTTTACGCTGGACAACTGGGCGAGCTGCGTCCCGGCATTTACGTAGACCAACGTCGCCGGAAGCATCCCAAGCTGGCTCACCACATAAAAACGCAGCCCAGACATGGTGGTCAGCCCCATCAGCAGGTTGACCAGAAAGAAAGGCACAACCGGGATCAGTCGCAGCGTGAACAGGTAGGCGCTGCCGTCCCTCGCAAGACCGTCAGACAATGGTTTCAGCCTGTTTCCAAAGCGCGACAGAACCCAGTCGCGCAGTACCCAGCGTGAGGCCAGAAAGGCCAGCGTTGCCCCGATACTCGACGCGAATGACGCAATGACTACGCCAGACGCCAGGCCGAACAGAGCGCCAGCGGCAAGCGTCATCCACAGTGCGAATGGCAAGGACAGGGCAACAACGATCACGTAGCCCAGCAGAAAAAGGGCAATGAAAAGCATTGGGTGCATCGCCCGCCAGCCGTCGAGGTGAGCGATGTGCTGCCGCAGCCCTTCGAGCCCGGGGCCAGAGCCAGGCCGAAGGAAGTAAGCGGCCACAATGGCAGCTAAAATGATTAGGAGCAGGGCTTTCTTCTTCACCGGCCCGGCCTCCTGTCCGGTGTTGGTCGCAAATGGCTAACGCTGAATGCGGCCATGACAGTCCTTATGGCCGCTGAACTGAATGTTGGGAAAGACTGTTACCGCTGTTTCCCCAAGTCGTGAACGGACGCAACAAACGCCCTAGCGGTCAAACTGTTATTGGCGGCAGTAGATTCTGGAAATCTGATCAAGCACAGCAGCGCGTCCGAAGGATTGGATGCACCTGTCTCGCTGGCTTGTCCAAAGCGCCTTGGCGACCGAAATCTCGCGGTCCACCACGCTCTGCATCTGTTCTGCCACGACGATATGAGCGTCAAGCGCTCTGAAATCGTCAAGGCGCGCAGATATCATGGCGGCATTGACTTCGGCTCGCAGCGCTTGGTCCATGTCTGCCCGCGCAGCCTCGGCGCGTGAGAGGCGCAGTGTCAGACTGGCAAGTTGCGCCAGATCAGCGTCCTTTCTTGCTGCACAGATGGCGGCAAGCCTTGTTAGACGCTCGGCTGCGGCCCGGTCAGGATTGCGCATTTGGCGAGCTCCAGCCTCTGCGCGCGCGTTGGCGCATTTTCTCGGCATAGCGGATCGCGGCCGCAACTGGCGCGTAGTACTCCGGCCGAATCTCCTTGCCTATATCGATCGCGGCATAAAGGGCGCGAGCGGTTGGCGGATCTGAGTGGATCGGCACGCCCGCTTGCGATGCCAGCGCGCGGATACGCGTGGCAACCTCGTCAACACCCTTGGCTACGCATACGGGGGCACGCCTGCTCTTGCGATTCCATTTCAGCGCAACGGCATAGTGGGTGGGGTTGACCAGCACCACGTCCGCGTTGGGCACATCCAGCAACATCCGGCTAAGAGCAATGGCCTGTGCACGCTGACGGCGCTGACCCTTCATATGCGGATCGCCTTCCGACTCGCGGAATTCGTCCATCATTTCCTGTCGTGACATGCGATTGCGCCGTCGGTGGTCGAATTGTTGCCACAGAAAATCCGCTCCGCCGATCGTCAGACCGATCACGGCGCAGAGTGCCAGAAACTCCACAAGCAGCTGCGCGAGCAGTGCACTGACAGAGACGGCTGGCAATTGCATAGACACGACGATCTCGGGCAAATGCGAAAAGAGGAACCAGCCGACCAGCCACGCGACCAGCAAAAGCTTGATCAGATTCTTCAGAAACTCGACAAGCCCGGAACTGCCAAATCTGTTCTTGGCATTCCTTATGGGGCTAAGCCGGGCGAGCTTCGGCGCGATCTTCTCGGGCGCAAAGACAAGATTTCGTTGCGCAAATATGCCTGCCAGCGCCGCCAGAGCCGGAACAGCAAAGAAAGGCACAAGTGGCGCAATGAACGCGCTTCCCCAGCCTAAAAGCCGACTACCCGAGAGCCCCCCTTCGGATGCCGATTCAGCGATGGTCTGGCCTAGATAGGATTTCGCGACGCTGGCCGAATTCACCATACTCGAGGCGCCAAAGGTCTGAAGCGTCAACCACAGGCCGGTAACGGCCAGCGCTGCTGTCAGATCAGCGGAGCTTGGAATGTCGCCGCGGGCGCGCGCTTCGTCGAGCTTTTTCTGTGACGGTTCGTGTTCTTTGTCCTCGTCAGTTTCACTCATCGCGGCACCGTGAAAGGGTCTGCGAGGAGCGCCATGAAAGCACTCCACCAAAGCGCCAGCATGTTTGGTGCTGCAACCACAAGCATCGCAAGTGTGCCAGCCGTGAGCGCGGGCGCGCCAATGAGCGAAACCATCAGCGCCGGCATGGCGCGATTGATGAAGCCCAGCGCGATATTGTAGATCAGGGCGGCGATGACAAATGGCGCGGAAAGTGAGAATGCGAGCGCGAACGCACTTGAAAGGTGGGCGGTGCCCCAACTCTCCATCAAGACCGCTGACGGAAACTGACCGGCAGGCAGCGCGTCGTAGGACAAGATCAGGGCCGAGGCGACCCTGACATGCAGGCCACCGATCATTGCAAGCGCCAGTCCTGCCGAGACGAAAAGATGAGACATCGCGGGCATCGGCTCGCCCGACGCGCCGAACATCTGCGACAACGAACTTGACTGGGCGGCCCAGCTACCCGCCATCTCGATCACTAGAAGCGCACTGCGGACGACAACTCCCAGCGCAAGGCCAATCAGGGTTTCTGGCGCGATCAGCAAGGCAAAGGCGACAAAGCCAGTCGGTGCATCGGGCAGTTTGTCACTCACGGCAGGCGCAACGATGCAGGTAAAGGCAAAAGCGACACCCAGCCTGATACGCGCCGGGACCGTCCTTTCCCCAAATCCGGGAACGAGCGCCATGAAGGCCCCCACACGGAGGAACACCATCGCCATCGGAATCAGCACCGCCGACCATTTGTCGAAAAGCGCCATGATCAGGTCGTTCATATCGTAACAAGCCCGACAATCGCGGGTTTTGCTTCGGTGCCGACTTCCTCGTATGACAGCACCGGGGCAAGAATGCCTTTGGCACCGAGTGCAGTCTTCACGAATCTGCGGCGGCGCGCCGATGTAACCACCGCGGGGAAGACTCCCTTCTCGCCCGCTCGGGCCAGCTTTTCAGCGACATTGGCTGAAAATCTGTTGAACTTTTCTGGCGGCAGCGCCACGTCGTAGGAACCGCGCTCTCCTTCGACCTGATGGGCGCGAAAGGTATCTTCCCACTCCGGCGCGAGTTGCAGAAGCGGCAGAGTGCCATCGGGGCGCCGCAGATCGGCGACAAGTTGAAAGGCCAACCGTCGGCGAACATGCTCGCAGACCATATCCGGCGACTGCATGCCGCGGGCCTCGGCCACCGCTTCAAGGATCAACGGCAAGTTCCGGATGGATATGCGTTCCTCCAGCAGCAGACGCAGTACTGACAACAACAGGTCAATCGGCACCTTTTCCGGGATCAACTCGTCGAACAGTTTGCGATTTGCTTCGGACCGCGCGGGATCGGACAGGGACACACACTCCTCCAGAAGCCGGCGCAGGGCCTTCAGTGTCATAAGCCGGGCGAAGTTGCGCTTTACCACTTCCAGAAGATGGGTGGCCAGAACTTCGGTGGGCGAAACGACCGTCGAACCTGCTAGCACCGCCTGTTCCTGGGCATGGGCTGGTATCCAGCGCGCAGGTGCACCGTAGACTGGCTCCTTCACATCGCCGCCTGTCGGAACCCCCGCACCGTCGCCTGCAAGAAGCGCCAGAACCTGATCGGGGTGGAGGACATCCTTTGCCTGCTCCACGCCCTGAATGCGAATGCGGTAGGCTCCTTGCTCCAGCATGGGATCGTCGGTCAGCCTGATCTCGGGCAAGATAAGGCCATAACTCGCAGCGACATGATTGCGCATGTTGACGATGCGGGAATCCAGGCCGGTGGCCGGATCAAGGACCATGTTCACGAGGCCGGGCGAAAATTCGACATGGATGTCATCTATGTCGAGGATATCGCCCATAGACTTGCGCCTTGGCGCTTCGACTTTGAGAATTTCACCCGGCTTTGCGCTCTCCTCCTCCTTGTCGGCGCGGTGCCGGACAACGGCCAACCCTCCAAGTACCACAGCTCCGACCATGAACGGAACAAAGGGCAGTCCCGGCACCAGCGCAAAGAGCCCCATCAACAAGCCGACCGTGCCCAATGCCAGCGGGTGCCGCCCGAGTTGCTTGAGAATGTCCTTGTCTGCGGCACCCTTTGTACCGCCGCGCGACAGCAACAGTGCCGAAGCGATCGAGATGATAACAGCGGGAATCTGGCTGACCAGGCCGTCACCTACCGTCAAAATCGCATAGGTCTCGAGTGCCCGGTCGAGCGGCATGCCATGAACGCCGACACCGATGGCAAGGCCAACCACCAGATTGAGCATGGTGATCAGGAGTCCCGCCACCGCGTCACCCTTGACGAACTTCGAAGCCCCATCGAGAGAACCGAAGAAGGTGGTTTCCGCCTGTTCGCGTTCGCGTCTTGCACGGGCTTCGGCATGATCTATCGCGCCCGCGTTCATGTCGCTGTCGATGGCCAGTTGCCGCCCCGGCATCCCGTCCAGCGCGAAGCGTGCACCCACTTCGGCCATGCGGCCAGCGCCTTTGGTGATCACCATGAAATTGACGATCAGCAAGACACCGAAGACCACCAACCCGATCAGTACCGAGCCGGACATGATGAACATGGCGAAGCCTTCGATGACCTCGCCGGCGGCCTTGGTCCCGGTGTGTCCTTGCCCGATGATAAGCTTCGTCGATGACACATTCAGCGACAGTCGCAGCATCAGCGAGGCCAGCAGGATCGTCGGGAATGCCGAGAAATCGAGCGGCCTTTCAATGAACAACGTGATGGTGAAGATCAGGATTGCGATGGCGAAGGACGCGGCAAGGCCAGCGTCCAGAACCCAAGACGGCATCGGCAGGATCATCATCGCAATCACGGCCATCATGGCCAGCGCGAGCAGAACCGTAGGATGAAAAAGCCGCGGTCCTGCAGATGCGCTCATTCCGTGACCGCCGCTGTGGCGACAGGTCCGAACAAACCTGTTCCCAAGGAGTTTCCAATGGGGACCAATGACCCCAGACTTGCGCCGTTCCCCGGTTGAAGCAGCGGATAGGTGTTGATCTGTGCTGTTCCGCTCAAAGTGTATGGCGCTGCCCCGCCGCCATTTGCCGCCAGAACGATATCTGGGATTTCGGGAATATCGTCACCTCCACCACCGATCAGCCCATTGCGGAATCGGGCAAACCGGGCAGCGTATCGCTCGGCAAACTTTGGCGTGCGCGAGTGATAGGCACCTGCCGCAAGTTCCCACGAGCCCTTCTCGGCGTATAGTTCCTTCAGAAGGCGGGCGGCGTAGAGCGCATTGGTCAGTGGATCGAACATTTCCTTTATCGAGGCAAAATGCTGGCCGTGCCATTTGTAGTTGATCTGGAAGCAGCCAACGTCAAAACTGCGTGCACCGCGATTGAAGGCTTCGGTCGCAAATTGCAGTGCCTGATCGTTGGTTTCGAACCATTCACCCTTACCCTCCATGTTGACGGTCCAGGGCCACGGCCGGAAAGCTCCGCCCCGCTTCCGGCCGGTTTCATTGAGCGAAATGGCGGTCAGCACAGACAGCGGCACGCCCTCCGCCTGCGAGGCGGCGATCGCGGCCTGTTCGCAAATTGCGGATGGGTCTGCCTCGGTCAACGCAGCCCCCACCGGGCCAATATTGAAGAATAGGTTCAACACGACTGCCGTGGCGGCCACCAGCCCTCGGCAACTGAATATGCGTTTCATTCTGGCCCTTCTGACCACTGGCGCGATCTTGCGTCGGGATTCGGAGCCTAGGGGCAAGGCATTGAGATTTGGTAAGTCGCTCCCGACACTGCTCCTAGGGCGAAGACTGCGTGTCTCCGCTATCCGCCAGCAGTGCTGCGATGGATTGCCTCAGCGCCTCGCTGTCCTTCAGCGCTGCCCTGCTGCCCGCAAGCGTTGTATCTGCTCTGCCTCCGGCGCTGTCTTCAGGCGCAAAATCCAGCTTTTCACCTGCCGTTGAAGTGGTCGCCATCCCTTCCGCCTCGGGAACATCGCCAAGCATGATCCTTGCGGTTGAGCGGATATGCGCAGCGTCTTCACCTACAAGCCCGTCGACGAGTGCAATTGCATCCTGAGGGCTATACAAAGACAGCGCGGCCCGGGCGCGCAAGATCTTGCCCTCTTTCGTGTCACCCGCAGCGTCCGCAAGAACCTGCTCCACTTCGTCGGCAAAACCGAGGTCGGCCAGCCTGCGCGCAACGCTCAACCGAAGCTGCAAGTCATTGCGAGCATTCTGAAATACTGCCTTCCCGTCGAAGTAGAGTGCGATGAAATCCTCGTCTGTCGCCCTCTTGGCGAGCAGATCGAACAAGTTATGCGCCGTTCCCGACTGGTCCAGATCCGGCTGATCCTTTGACCAACGCTCAAACGCCGCAAGAGCGCCCTTGAAGTCTCCTGACGACGCACGGGCGATTACCTCAAGGCCCGCAAGCCTGCCTCCATCCGGGTTTGCCTGATGCTCGAACGCCAGTGACGCTATCGTGTCAACCAACTTGGGTTCCAGCTTTTCGCCGCGTGCCAGCCGGGTTCGTGCCGCAAGTTCAATCGCCGACGCCGAGAGTTCGTCGTTATTTGCGGGAATCTTGGCAAGGTTTGCCTCGGCTCGCGCCGTTTGCCCCATGTGGATATCAAGGCGCGCGTCAATCATTCTGGCGGCGCGATCAGTATCACCTGCTTGCCGGGAAAGGGTATTGGCAATGGTGTCTGCGCCATCGAACGCTCCAACATCGATAAGTCGGCTTGAAATCCGAGGTCCGAGTGTCAGCCTCAAATGTGGGGGTAGTGACAGAAAACCGCGAACAACGGGCGCAACGGGGGTGAAACGGACATCATCACTCGTGGGTGCGGCGAGAAAGGCCCACAGTGCGACAGCTGAGTTGCATTCTCGCATTCGGTGCAGTTCACTGAACGGTGAAACAGGCTCGTCATCCAAAATACGACCGATGTCTGCCAGAAGACTTGCGTCTTTTACTCCGACATTGAAAGCCTGTTGAGCGAACCTCGCTTCCGCTCCCATGCCCAAGAAAAGATACAGTCGCACAAGAATTTCGACCTTTCCCGCGTCTGGTCGATCGAATTCTCCGAGCAGGTTGGCACGGGCATTGGCAATCTGTTGATCTGCGGGGTCATCACTGCCCCAGGTTGAAAGCGCCACATCATCATCAGGAATACAAATGTCGCCGTCCGGGGTCAGAGATTGCTCTTGCGATTCAGCTGGGACGGCCTGATCCATGCTTGTTTCAACGTGAATCGCGGGACGGCTTGGGCTGCTCGCCTCTTCTTCGTGGGCCTCGAGGTGTGGGTCGGCACCGGCAGCTGTGGCGGGTTCGGACCGGGGTCGTGCGGGCCGCTTCAGCGGATCGACCCTGACTAGTCCTTGTGCAGCAGCACGGCTCAGCTGGCGCAAATGTTCCGCTTCAGTCACCTTAACATGAGGGCCAGGCAGTTCTGGATGTCCGACTGGCTCGGCAATCGTCGTAACAGGAATCTCAGCAGAGCGGGGCATAAGGGCGATCTTCGGACGCTCAGTGACACGTCCATCCAGGCCGTCTGACGACTCAGGACGGTCGATTGTCGTTACCGACGGCAACTCCCAACGGATGGACTGTGTGCCATCAGAGCTGACGATCGGCTTGAAAAGAATCGTCGCGGCTAGGGCGACGTCTGACTTCGGCGCGCCTCGCGTCGGGTGGGGCAAAGGGCGCGCCGACACTTGCACGTCAGGAGTCGCGGTGTGCCCTACTGCGTCAAGAGGAAGCTCGAATTTCGATGTTTTTTGCGGGGGGCCGTCTGCCACGTCAATGATGAGTTGGCCACCGGGTTGCTGCGTCGCAACGGCATGGCAGGAACACGAAAGGTCTATGTAGAGAATATCACTACTTTCTCCGGTACGAAGCCCCTTGATGCGGGTTCGCGGGATCAGATCGAAGACACGCGAGGTATCAAGTGCGACGCCCGGCAGAACAATACGCAGCGCGTAGCCAGCCTCGGATCGTCCCAAATTCCACTTTGTAGAGGGAGGCAGCGGCAGGACCAGCCGGGAAAATTCCGGATGCTCACCCGAACGCAGTTTCAGATCTTCAGCATGGCCATTTCCGACCATGAGAAAAGCACAGATCGGCAGCGCCGCCACAAGCCAGTGCAACCGCATCACGCATCCGCCTTTACACTGCGCAACGCCTCCTCAACGGCGGAAAAGCTCGGGCGCAGATGGTGGGGCGTGTTTTGCCTGCCCACCTCAATGCAGATGTTGGGTTGGTGACGATGCAGGTTCGCAACCAGCACTTCGCGGATCAGCCGCAGGAAGTTTGCATCCTCCTCGACCACCGACTTCACCTTTACCGCGAATGGACCGACAAGCCCGTAAGCCATGAAAACGCCCATGAACGTCCCGACCAGTGCCGAGCCGATCAT
>JBATMT010000663.1:0-2890 GCA_049289975.1 Paracoccaceae bacterium
GGCCGCGATATAGTCGATCACCGACTGGGTGCTGGCCGTGTAGTCGGCCATATGCGCCGTAACCCAGTCCACCACCGCCTGGCTGTCAGACGCAGGGATCGGGAACAGCGAATTCAGGATATATCCCGCCGCAATCGCGCAACCCAGCGACAGCACCGGCGACCATGCAAACCAGTTGCACCACACCGACAGGGGCGCAATCAGCTTGGAATAGCGCAGCCACGCCGTCGCGCCGTACACGCTGGTACCGCCCGACTTGTTGCCGAACATCCCCGCCATCTCGGCGTAGGTGAAGCTTTGCGAGAATCCCATGATCATCGACAGGATCCAGACGACGAAGGCCGCTTGCCCTGCCACGCCCGCAATACCGCCGATCGAGAAGAGGACGAGCGGCGGCACACCTGCCGCGACCCAGAAGGCCCCCTTCCAGTTCAAAGCCCGGACGAGTTCGCCGGAGCCTGTTTCGTTTGCCATAAACTTATCCCTCCACTGTTTCGGTGGCGGAAAGCCAAGGTCACATGACCGGCTGCACCGCCCCGTTGCTGTGCCAGCTCGTCCTGTCAATGTGCCGTTGCCGGACCCGTTCACGGGTCTCGTCGGCATTCTCAGGTCATCAGTATCGGCCACGGCCCTTGGAATGCATCACCCCTGATCGCATTCCGTCCGCAGTGCCAATACCTGGCTTCTCTCATTAAGCGGCGCCTTGAAGATGTGGTCCCGCGGCGCCAGTCATCCCAGTCGTTGGGGCCAGTCGTCGCCTCTCTTGCGCGAAGTGCCCCATATCGCCTGCCCACTTTTCGCGGGTCAGGTCATTTTGCGGGGGCGTGCCGTCTCACTGAGCATGGTCCGATCCTCGTCTGCCCCCGGTCAGAAGATCGTCGCGGTCAACTTGTATGAGACTGCCGCATCTGCCTAGCGATTTTTTGCACTCCAAGAATATTTTTTTCCCACGACACCTATTTTGTCGGACGACAATCCCTCAACTGCCCACTTTCGCAGCAGAACCGCCAGTCTTGTAGCGCCACAGTTCGGTCTGGATGCGAGCGTGCTTGTAGGCATCGATCATCGCCATCGCCCAAACGAAAAAGCCCCCGGCCAGTTTGCCCACGATCGACACATCCGGCGCCGCTGTCTTAAGTGTGAAGCCTCCCAGAAGGATGATGAAAAACAGAAAGATAAGTCCCCGGACGGGTTGCCCGTTCAACACCTGCCCCGAGCCAGGCAGCACAGTCGCGGCGGCAAGAACCAGCCTTGGATCAACGGGCTTGGACACGTTTTGGCTCCTTTTCCTGCATTGCTTCCGCCTCGGCTACGGCTTCCAGTTCGGCCGCCAGATCGACAAGACGGTCCAGCAACGGGATCAACTGCGCCGGGTCCAAAGGCTCACGTCCCATCTCCGCATCGCGGAAAATCAGGTAGCGGTTGCGGTTGGCTTCCTCGGCCAGCCTGACGATTCGCAACCCTTGCGGTGCGATCACCAATTCTTTCACCTGCGGCGTGTCAAAGAGGTCCAGATACCGGCGCACCAGCGAATCGTCCGTCATCGATTCTGGCGCATCGGTCCGCAGCGACAGGTCTTCGGGATAATGCTTAGGTGGGCGGATCTGTACCGGCAAGGACGAGAAC
Source organism: Paracoccaceae bacterium (assembly GCA_049289975.1). GTDB lineage: Bacteria > Pseudomonadota > Alphaproteobacteria > Rhodobacterales > Rhodobacteraceae > TMP-24. The sequence continues at coordinate 1,627 of JBATMT010000663.1, forward strand.
TTGCTGAAGACTTCGCCTCCGACTGCGTTGCGCAAGATGTCCACCGTGGCCCGCACCGGCATCGGCGATGGCAATGTCACCAAAAGCCACAGCGCCGGCAGCTTGCGGAACGTGAGCGTGTCAGGCACCGCCTGCAAGTCGAACCGCTGGCCGCGATAGTCGCCCGCCACCCGCGGGAAACCGTGCGGCATCGTCTGGCGGCGGCTGTTGCCCAGCAGCGGCACGCACCTGTCGAAGTAAGCCGCCCGGCTCCGCGCGCGCACTGTGCGTTCCCGCGTCAGACGCAGCAGCAGCGTCCCGGCAATCGCCAGCAACACTGCCCCCAGAACCATCAGCCAATCTTGTCCGCTCACACCCTGCCCCTCAGACTTTCCGGCCCGCCGCAGGGGCGGGCCGGTTGATGATTTTCAAGCCTTGCGCTCAGTAACCCTTTGGTCTTGGCCAAGGCATCGTGAACTGCGCACCACGGTTCACGAAGCGATAGCGCCAGAAGTGGAACCACAGCGACACCACGATGTAGAACCCGATCATGGCGATAAGCTGCGTGCCATAGCCCAGGAACACCGCGAAGTAGGTGATCGCACACAAGGCCAGAAGCGTCAGCGCCGGGATCGGGTGGAACGGATGCTCGTAGCCACGCTTGATCGTGTCGAGCGGCCACTTCTTGCGGAACAAGATCACATTCAAAGGCATGAACGTATATTCCAGCAGCCCCGACAGGATCGAGAAGGTGATCACCTGATCCAAAGGCGCACCCAGCGCAAAGATCAGCGCGATGGGAACCAGGAAGATGATCGACCGGTACGGCGTGCGGTACTTTGGATGCACAGCACCGAACCACCCCGGCAGATACCGGTCACGCCCCATGGCGAACCAGGCGCGCGAAGCATCGTTGATGCAGCCGTTGGCCGAAGCCAGCGTCGCAAACAATGTCCCGAAGCCCAACAGCCACAGAAGGCCCTGAGATCCTGACAAGCGCGCCGCATCAAAGAGCGGTGCAACCGAGCCATTCACGCCATCGCCCAGAAATTCCCAAGGCAGGATGCCGGTGCAGATGTACCAGGTCAGTGTCGCCGCAATCAGCAGCGTCATGATTCCGGCCAGTGTTCCGAACGGCAGCGACCGCGCGGGCGAACGGACTTCTTCTGCCGCCTGAGTGGTGCCCTCGATGCCAAGATAGTACCACAGCCCGAAGTGCATTGCCGCCAGCACCCCGATCCAGCCGTAGGGAAGCGACGCCTGCCCCGCCAGCAACTCGGTATGC
>JBATMT010000664.1:0-4589 GCA_049289975.1 Paracoccaceae bacterium
GGTCTGCGCACCGCCTGCGTGACCAAGGTCTTCCCGACCCGCTCCCACACCGTCGCCGCACAGGGCGGCATCGCCGCTTCGCTTGGCAACATGGGGCCGGATTCGTGGCAATGGCACATGTACGACACGGTGAAAGGCTCTGACTGGCTCGGTGACACCGACGCCATGGAATATCTCGCCCGCGAAGCCCCCAAGGCGGTCTACGAGCTTGAGCACTACGGCGTGCCATTCAGCCGCACCGAAGAGGGCAAGATCTACCAGCGTCCGTTCGGCGGCCACACCACCGAATATGGCGAAGGCCCGCCCGTCCAGCGCACCTGCGCCGCTGCCGACCGGACTGGCCACGCAATCTTGCACACGCTCTACGGTCAGTCGCTCAAGAACAACGCCGAGTTCTTCATCGAATATTTCGCCATCGACCTGATCATCACTGATGGCCGCTGCACCGGCGTCGTCGCCTGGAAACTCGATGACGGCACCATCCATGTATTCAACGCAAAGATGACGGTGCTGGCAACCGGCGGCTATGGCCGCGCCTATTTCTCGGCCACCTCGGCCCACACCTGCACCGGCGACGGCGGCGGCATGGTGGCCCGTGCCGGTCTGGCCCTTCAGGACATGGAGTTCGTCCAGTTCCACCCGACGGGCATTTACGGCTCGGGCTGCCTCATCACCGAAGGGGCACGCGGCGAGGGTGGCTATCTCACCAACTCCGAAGGCGAGCGTTTCATGGAACGCTACGCACCCACCTACAAGGACCTTGCGTCGCGCGATGTCGTCTCGCGCTGCATCACCATCGAGATCCGCGAAGGCCGTGGCGTGGGCGAGCACAAGGACCACATCCACCTCAACCTGTCGCACATTCCACCGGCCACGCTCCATGAACGCCTGCCGGGTATCTCGGAATCCGCCAAGATCTTCGCCGGTGTCGATGTCACGCGCGAGCCGATCCCGATCCTGCCGACCGTTCACTACAACATGGGCGGCATCCCGACGAACTACTGGGGCGAGGTGCTGAACCCGCAGCCCGGCAACCCCGACGCCACGTTCCCCGGCCTGATGGCTGTGGGCGAGGCTGGCTGTGCCTCGGTCCACGGTGCAAACCGCCTTGGCTCGAACTCGCTCATCGACCTCGTGGTCTTTGGCCGCGCCGCCGCCATCCGCGCGGGCGAGATCGTCAATCCCAAGGACCGCACAGCCCCGCTTGACACCGCATCCGTGGACAAGGCTCTCGACCGGTTTGACGCGGTTCGCCACGCGAACGGCTCGACCCCGACCGCCGACCTGCGGCTTGAAATGCAAAAGACCATGCAGGCCGACGCCGCCGTCTTCCGCACCGACAAGACGCTGGCCGAAGGCGTGCAGAAGATGACCCGCATCGCCGAGAAGATGGCCGACATCAAGGTCACCGACCGTTCACTCATCTGGAACTCTGACCTGATGGAAACGCTCGAACTGACCAACCTGATGCCAAACGCACTGGCCACCATCGTCGCCGCCGAGGCGCGCAAGGAAAGCCGTGGCGCCCACGCCCACGAGGACTATCCAAGCCGTGACGACGTGAACTGGCGCGTGCACTCGCTTGCCCATGTCGACGGCGCCAAGGTCACGCTGTCTACCCGTCCCGTCCACCTCGATCCGCTCACGACCGAGGCGCAGGGCGGCATCAGCCTCAAGAAGATCGCACCAAAGGCGAGGGTCTATTGATGGCGATGCCCAGCCTCCGAACCGCACTGACACTTGCTGTGCCTCTGGCCGCGCTCGTCGGCTGCGTCGGGGGCGCCTTCAACTACGATGTGCAATGCATGGGCGAGGTGAAACCGGCGGGCAGCTACACCTACGCTGCCGGATCGGCAGTCCCGACTGTGCGCCCCGGTCCCGGAGGTTCAGTCCAGGGCGCAGCAGCGCTCAACACCTGCATCCGCTCCAAGGCAGCAGCAGCAGGCAAGACAGTCTCGCCGGTCCCGGCATCGTCGCGGCAGGTCTACACGATCAGCACCAACGGCGACACGGTCACCCGACACTACAGCTTCGGCAGGAAGCGCGTCACGGCGGCGCAAGGCACCGCTCCCGCGCCCTACGCCGATGGTTTCTGCCGTGGCGGCCGCGAAATGACCGGCGGCTCCAGCTATTCCTGTCGCTCCGGCGGGTGGTTCTGAGATGAACAGTCAACTTCCATCAGCTTTTGCCCTCGCCTTGGCGCTTCTGGCCTTGTCGGCCTGCGTTTCCGGGCAAAACGGTCCCGGCACCGGCAAACGCTCGGTCGCGTCATGCAGCGAAAAAGTCGGTCTGATCGCGCGGGCAAACGCCGCGCGGGCGGCAGGGCAGGGCGGCAATATCTATGCCACGCCCGCCGAGCTTGCGGCCATCAACGAATGTGCGGGCCTGCCCGTTGGCACCAACATGTCAGGCGAGTCGGCTGTGTTCCAGCAATCCACGCCCGCGACACCACTCGCACCGGCCGTGACGAACGCGCCCCCCGCAACCTCCGGTCAGATCTGCACCCAGCAGATGGTTGGCGGCACCAGCTATGCCTGCCAGTAGTCAGTAGGAAGAGGATGTTAAAGATGATCGCACCACGCCTGTTCCTTCCCGCCCTGCTTGTGGCGGCCACGGCCCTGCTGTCTGCCTGCGCCCCGATCCCGGTGGACCGCGCCGAAAAGGAATGTTTCGAACGCGCCCGCCTGACCGCTCACCCGCGTGGCATGGTTTCCCTTGGCGTCGGCTCCGGTGGCCGGACCGCCGCAGGTCTCAGCCTTTCGGTGTCGTCGGACTATCTTCAGGGGCGCGACCCCTCTGCGGTCTACGACTCCTGCGTCTATCAGAAATCCGGCCAGCCACCCCGGCAGCCGCTCTACACTCGCCTCGACTGGAAGGGATAAGTCATGGTCCAGTTCACGCTGCCCAAGAATTCGAAAGTCCGCGTCGGCAAGACCTGGCCGAAGCCCGAGGGCAAGAATGTCCGCAAGTTCCGCATCTATCGCTGGGACCCGGACACCGGCGAAAACCCTCGGGTTGATACCTATTTCATCGACATGGACAAGTGTGGCCCGATGGTTCTGGACGCGCTGATCAAGATCAAGAACGAGATCGACCCCACGCTGACCTTCCGCCGCTCCTGCCGCGAAGGCATCTGCGGATCGTGCGCGATGAACATCGACGGCATCAACACCCTTGCGTGCATCTACGGCCTTGACGAGATCAAGGGCGACGTGGCGATCTATCCGCTGCCGCACATGCCGGTGGTCAAGGATCTGATCCCCGATCTCACGCATTTCTACGCCCAGCACGCCTCGATCATGCCGTGGCTGGAAACCAAGACCAACCGCCCGGCCAAGGAATGGCGCCAGTCCATCGACGACCGCAAGAAACTCGACGGGCTTTATGAATGCGTCATGTGCGCGTCCTGCTCGACCTCGTGCCCGAGCTACTGGTGGAACTCCGATCGCTACCTCGGCCCTGCCGCGCTGCTCCACGCCTACCGCTGGATCATCGACAGCCGCGACGAGGCCACCGGCGAACGGCTCGACCAGCTTGAGGACCCCTTCAAGCTCTATCGCTGCCACACGATCATGAACTGCACCAAGACCTGCCCCAAGGGTCTGAACCCGGCCAAGGCGATTGCCGAGATCAAGAAGATGATGGTCGAGCGCGTCGTGTAAGGCACGTCGATGCTGGTCTACGGCATCGACTTCACCTCTGCACCCAGCCGCCGCAAACCGATCACCGTTGCAGCCTGTCATCTTGAGGGTGACAGGCTGACGTTTGCGGCACTCGAAACCCTCGCCACCTTCCCCGAATTCGAGGCTTTCCTGCGCCGCCCCGGCCCATGGATCGCCGGGTTCGATTTCCCCTTCGCCCACGCCCGCCGGTTCATCGACAATATCGGCTGGCCCGCCGACTGGTCCTCCTGCATGGCTCACATCGCCGCGATGTCCCGCAGCGACTACGTCGCCGCGCTCGAAGCCTACAAGGCGCCGCGCGCCCCCGGCGACCGCGAACACCAACGCGCCTTTGAACGCGGAACCGGTGCCGCCAGCCCGCAAAAACTCTACGGTGTCCCCGTCGCCAAGATGCTGTTCGAGGGCGCCCCTCGCCTTTTTCAGGCGGGCCTCCATCTTCCCGGCATCCACCCCGGCGACCCAACCCGCATCGGGATAGAGGCCTATCCGGGTGTCCTCGCCCGCCGTCTGATCGGCCGCCAAAGCTACAAGACCGACACCGCTGCCCGTGCCACCGCCGAACTTTCAGCAGCCCGTCAGTTGATCCTCGACAAGCTCAGAAACGCCAATGATCTGCACGGGTTGCATCTTCACGTTCAGGCACCGGATCACCTTGCCCGCGCTTCCGACGCCGACACGCTGGACGCGCTTCTTTGTGCGGCGCAAGCGGCGTGGGCCTATCGCCATGTCCTGCCTGACCCACGCATCCTCGACCGCTTCGACCCGCTTGAAGGCTGGATCGCTGATCCGTCGGTCTTCGGCAAATGACCGCCCACCGTTGCCCGCTCCCGTGAACGTGACCGCCGCCCGTCCAGCCGTCTGCTAGATTTTGCCTGCCTCACTCCTCCCTGACCACTCCAGCAGGGT
>JBATMT010000665.1:0-2452 GCA_049289975.1 Paracoccaceae bacterium
CCGCCACGCTGATCGCATGGGCCGCGCACGCCGTTGGCTCTGATCCGATCCGCATTGGCGCTCAGGATTGCCATGCAGATGCATCGGGCGCCCACACAGGCGACATTTCGGCCTCACAACTTGCAGATGCCGGTGCAAGCCACGTAATCCTCGGCCATTCCGAAAGGCGTGCGGATCACGGCGAAAGCGACGCGCTCGTGCGCGCAAAGACCGCGGCGGCCCTTGCTGCAGGACTAACGGCTATCGTTTGTGTCGGTGAGACCGAAGCACAACGCGACGCAAGCACGACACTCGACGCAATAGGTGCGCAACTCGCTGGCTCGATGCCCAATGAGGCGCAATCCGCCTTTGCCGTCGTGGCCTATGAGCCGGTCTGGGCCATCGGAACCGGGCGCACCCCAACCCTCGCCCAGATCAGCGAAGTTCACGACTTTCTCCGCGACCGCCTCATCGAGCGTTTTGGCACAGATGGTGAGGGCTTCCGTCTCCTTTATGGAGGTTCGGTCAAACCTTCGAATGCCGCCGAGATCTTTGCCGTCCCCAACGTCGATGGGGCTCTTGTCGGTGGAGCAAGCCTCAAGGCGTCAGACTTCGGCGCAATCATCAACGCTCTCGATCAGGCCTGACAAGGTCGCAGACAGGCCAGCGCCTTCCTAAATGCGCTGGCAATCTCCGCGAGAGGGAGCATCGCGATCATGACAGCACTGAGCCACACAAGGGCAAGTCCGCTTGCCGCCAATCTGATGTGCATGGCCTCCATGATCATGTGGGCTGCGGGCCTTCCAGCCGCCGACACGATCATCGACAAGGTACCACCGCTTGCCTTTGCCGCCGCACGCATGAGCCTTGCTGCACTCGCGCTGCTGCCGTTTTGGCTTCTCATGGAAGGGACACAGGCCCTGCGCGCTGCCAATTGGCCGCTTGGTTTCCTCATCGGTGGTGCTACTATCGGCATGGGCGCATTTTTGCTAGTCGTTTCGCAAAGCATGACTGGCCCTGTCACGGTTGCCGTCATCTCCGCGACCATGCCGGTCGTCGGAATTGCCATCGAAGTGCTGCTTGATGGACGGCGCCTGAAAGCGGGACTTATCATCGGCGTACTTCTGTCGCTTTGTGGTGGCCTCCTTGCACTGGATCTGAACGGCGGTGGACTTGGCTTTGGATGGGGCGCTCTGCTTTGCCTGACCTCAGTTGTTCTATTCACCTTCGGATCACGCCTGACTGTCACATCCTTTCCCAAGCTGACAGCTCTAGGACAGACGACAATCACACTATCGGGTGCCGCCGTTGCGACCTGTATCGCTGCCGCCATGCATGCTGGCATGGGGGGGCCGTCGGCCAATTGGTCGACTTTCACCCTTTATGACTGGGGTGCGCTCCTCCTGTTTTCGGTCGTCGGGCTCGCCATCAGCCAGATTCTCTGGATCATAGGTGTAGGCCGCATTGGCATCGCATTGGCCGCTCTGCACATCAACGCAGCCCCGTTTTACGTCATGCTGATCCTTTTTCTCATGGGGCAATCATGGAACTGGACGCAGGCCGCAGGCGCCGCAATCGTCGGCATCGGCGTCCTTGTCGCCCAGAACATCATAACCCTGCGCCGGAACTGAGCCATGCAGACCCTGATGCAATCTCCGACCGAGGCAAAATTCGTACAAGATCCATATCCTTTCTATGAACGCGCCCGCGCACTCGGCCATCTCTTCTACTGGCAGGACTACGACCTGATCTGTGCTACGTCTGCCGCAGCCGTCGGCGCAATTCTGCGCGACCGTCGCTTCGGGCGCGAAGCGCCAACGGAAAGCCGCAAGCCGATCCCCGACCGCCTCGCACCGTTCTACGCCGTCGAAGCGCATTCGATGCTTGAACTGGAGCCACCTCGCCACACCCGCCTGCGCAGCCTCGTTCTGCGGGCCTTCACCTCGCGCCGCATCGCGGCCCTTGCGCCTGAAATCGACGCACTCTCGAACCAGTTGGTTGACGCATTCCCGGAGGGCCCATTCGACCTTCTCCGCGCCTATGCGACCCGCCTGCCTGTCACTATCATCGCACGTCTGCTTGGCGTGCCAGAAGAACGCGGCGACGACCTTCTTGCCTGGTCCAATGCAATGGTTGGCATGTATCAGGCCGGCCGAACCACAGAGACCGAAGACAAGGCGATCACGGCAACAGATGCCTTTGTGGCCTTCATGCGCTCCTACATCGACGAGCGCCGTACTAGTCCGGCCGACGATCTGATCACCCACCTGATCGCTGCCGAAGAAGCCGGAGAAAGGCTCTCGACAGACGAGTTGATCTCCACCTGTATACTGCTTCTCAACGCCGGGCACGAGGCAACAGTCCACACCATCGGCAACGGCGTGAAATCGCTTCTCGAAAAAGGCTACGGTCGTTCGATACTGGATGCCGATTCAATCGACCGCAGCGTCGAGGAGATCCTGCGCCACGATCC
>JBATMT010000666.1:0-1943 GCA_049289975.1 Paracoccaceae bacterium
TGTCGGGATTGGCCGATTGCACGGTGATTTTCGCGAGCCCGTCGCCCGCGCCGCCATAGATTGCGATGCCAGCACTGTCCGGCCCGCGGTCGGTCATGGTGATAAGCATTTCGGTCAGCATCTCACCCAGCTTGGGTTCGAGTGACTTGTCTTTCAAAAACAGCCCGACAATGCCGCACATGGTGCCCTCCTGTTCTGCCCCGCGCACTTTCGAGGGGTCTAAGCGAATTACTAGAAGGAATAAAAGTTGCTTTCCAGTCAAATGTAAATGGGTGTCCTGAAAAATCGTGAAAAGACAATTTTTCTGCTCTGCAGCATCAAAGCGCACAGTTATTTCGCAGTGTAGACAAAACTTGACATAAAGTTACGCAGGGTCTTTCCTCCGAGAAAACAAAATTTCCGGAGAGGGAAAGCGTGTCGGTGCCCCGCGCTGATTCGGAAACAAAGGGTGCAAAGGGAGGAAACAGTGTCTGATCTCAGTCAAAGGATTGAGGCCATGCACAAACGTGATGTGCTGATAGCATGGGCGTTTGTCATCGGTCTTTGGCTTGCGGTGATCTTTGTCGCGCTGGCGACCTGGAACTTGGCGCCTTCGAGTGGCGCGCGTATTCTTCTGTTGATCGCAGGGGCGGTTATCCTGCTGTTCAATACCGCTGCGATCATGGCGATGTTGCGCCATTACCGCGAGGATCGCGACTTCATGTACGGGCTCGACATCAAGTTTCTTGATGAAGCCCGCGCGGCGAAGGGGTAAGCGGAATGGCGAAATATACTCCTCCTGCACAAAGCAAGGTCAGTCAGCTGATCGACGTCATCGTGTTGCTGGTCATGTCGATCGGCGCGCTTTACCTGCCTCTGTGGATGGGCATGGCCGGGGCGGCCAAGACGGTTGCCACGCCTGTCGAAAATCCCACATGGGAAACTCTGGGCCAGAATGCCGCGCAAGCAGCGCAGTACGAGGCTCTGGGCTACACGCCGGAATCGGCGCACGACATCATTCTGGCCCGCTTCGATTATTCCTTCTCGTGGTCGAGCCTGATTGTGATGGTCGTGGTGATCGTCGGTTATTTCGTGATCCTTCTCCGTCTGTCCGAGACGGAATATCGCGAAGTCATCTCCGAAAAATTCGGCGAATAGGAAGGCGCACATCATGGATATGTGGAACTATCTTGAGTACGCCGCCTGGGCGCTTTCGGCGCTCCTTGGCGTGCTGATGGTCCTGGAATGGATCAAGACCGACACCAGCTATTCGGAAGAACTCCTCACCTCGTCTCGCGAAGGCGAGCTTGAGGCGATGACCGAAGAGCATAAGGGCTGAGGGACCGCGGATGACAAAAACCGATATAACATCGAAGACAATAGACGGCATGGGGCCACATGGCACGGCTGTCGGTCTTCTCAGGGTCCTTGGTCCTGCGCACGTCTGGGCGCTTGGCGTGGGGATCGTTTTGGTTGGCGAATACATGGGCTGGAACTTTGCCGTTGGCAAAGGCGGGGCCTTTGCAGCGCTGATCGCCTGCTGGTTCGCGGGGATCTTGTATACCTGCGTGGCCATGATCGACTCGGAGGTGACCTCGACGGTCGCGGCGGCGGGCGGTCAGTATACACAGGCCAAGCATATCGTCGGGCCGCTGATGGCGTTCAACGTCGGCCTGTACCTGACTTTCGCCTACACGATGCTTGAGGCTGCGAACGCGATCACGGCGGGCTATCTGGTCAGTCAGGTGGCGGTGATGACCGGGCATTCCGGCGACATCGACCAGAGGCCGTTCATCATTCTGGTGATCATGTTCCTGGCCTGGCTGAACTTTCGCGGCGTTCTGGCGACGCTGACGTTCAACCTGATCATCACGGCGATTGCCTTCAGTGCGATCCTGGTCCTGTTCCTTGCGACCTCGGGCGTACTGGGTGGCGGGATCATGCAGCATACCGAGTTGCTGGCG
>JBATMT010000667.1:0-1865 GCA_049289975.1 Paracoccaceae bacterium
ATGGGGGCCTGAACGTCGTAAGTCTGCAAACCTGCCTCGACTACAAGGTCTATCTGGCCTGCAGCCACCAAGGCATAAGCGTAGCAATCGGTACCGTAGCGCGTCAGACGAACCTGCTGCGCCAGCCGCTGGAAGCCCGTGCGCTCGTCCTCGGTCCCCACTTCGGGAAAGGTGGAAAACAAGATCGCTTCGGACAGGGGTCGCGGCGCTCGTGTCCTGAGGGTGGCGCTGCCGTGCGGGCCAACCATCGACGCGCGCCCGAAACCGCCCACGAAGCGCTCGCCGATGTAGGGTTGGTCAATCACCCCCAGCACCGGCCCCTGCCCCGCATCAACGGCAATCAGCACGCCCCAAGTTGGGGTCCCTGACAGGTAGGCTCGCGTCCCGTCGATCGGGTCGAGCACCCAGGTCAGACCACTTGTCCCCGCCGATCTGCCATATTCCTCGCCTAGGATCGAATCGTCGGGCCGCAGGTCCGCAAGAATGGCGCGCATCGCCCGCTCCGCCGCGCGGTCAGCCTCTGTTACCGGGTCGAACCCGGCGGCAAGCTTGTTGTCTGCCGCAAGCCCCGCCGTACGGAAGTGCCGCAAACTCTCGACCCGTGCCGCATCGGCCAGTTTTTCGGCAACCGCAATCAGCTCCGCTTGCAGCTCTTTCGTGATCTTGGACATGGAAAAGCCTCCGTCACCCGGACGGAGGCCTAAGGTTTTGCTTGTTCAACCGCAAGCCTGAAGCCGCGCTATCCTCGTTGGCGCCGGTCAGGCGACGTCGGACAGCACCTTGGCCAGATCGAACAGACGGCGCCGCTGCGCCTCGGGGATGGCGTAGTAGGAGCGCACCAGCATCAGAGCTTCCTTGTCGGCGAGAATATCGCCGAGCGCATCGTCAATGACTGGCGCATCCGCTTCCAGACCTTCGAAGAAGTAGTTGATCGACACGCCCAGTGCGTCCGATATATCCCACAGCCGCGACGCCGAAATGCGGTTCATGCCTGTTTCGTATTTCTGAATTTGCTGGAACTTGATCCCAACCTTGTCCGCCAACTGTTGTTGCGTCATTCCGACCATCCAACGGCGATGGCGAACGCGCTTGCCGACATGGACGTCTACTGGATGTTTCATAAGTGGCTCCGACTTTACGCTTCTTACCAAGTACAATTGCAACGATACCAAACCAGACAAAAAGAAAACTTACTTACAAAGGCTATCGCGGCAGCCGACCAAGTTGATTGTGTAAAAACAATGTCAAATAAGCCGCTCGCGCGCTAGGCAAATTTCCGTGCAAGTGCTCGCGCTGTAATATTGTTGCAGATTGCAACGCAAATTGCAACCTATGCGATAGCGTGCATTGCAAATTGCAACACATTGCAGTGAGTGGTCCAACACCAGCGCACTTGTCACGGCCCACAACCGGAATGTATGTCCGACTTCGACTTCTGGAAAGACTCAATGCGTGCCCTTCAGATCACTTCATTCGACGCAGAACCGAGGCTTGCATCCCTTCCCGACAGACTTCCCGCCACAGGCGAGGTCAGGATCGGAATCAAGGCCTGCGGACTGAACTTTGCCGATCTGCTGATGATGGAGGGTCGCTATCAGGACACGCCGACGCCGCCCTTCGTACCCGGACTGGAGTTGTCAGGCGTCATCGAAGCGGTCGGACCTGACACAGCCGCCCTGCCCATAGGCACGCGTGTGGCGCTTTTTTCCGGACAGGGCGGGCTTGCTGAAGCGGGCTGCTTTCCGGCCAATCGCTGTTTTGCCATTCCTGACAGCATGAGTTTCGAGACAGCGGCAGCTTTCCCGATCGCCTATGGCACCAGCCACCTCGCCCTGACGCGCCGAGCCAACCTGCAACCGGGAGAA
>JBATMT010000668.1:0-2186 GCA_049289975.1 Paracoccaceae bacterium
GGATCGGGATCAGCGTCACCAGATCGAACCGATGCGCCGCAATCATCGGCAGTACCAGCAGTACGTTCTTCACCCACTGATGCGGCCTCAGCGCCTTGACCAGCGCCCGCCAATCCAGCCCGCCTGACAGTTCCACGACATTCTGCCCGCGAGAAACCAACGTCCGTGCCGACGACACATGCCCTACGACCAGCGCGTTGTCCGCCTTTTCCCAGACAGCCATGTCAGTCGCACTGTTGCCCGCATAGTCAAAGCCGCCTTCACCGAATGCCTTGACCAGTTCCGCAGCCTTCCGTGGCCCGGTCAGGTTCGTATGTCCATCCGACGCAAACACCCGCTCCGACAGCCCATAGTGCGCGGCCAACGGCCCAACGAGGCTTTCGTCTGACCCCGATGCCAGAATGACCTCACGCCCCCCGACCCGGCTCTGCAACGCCAGATCGGCCACCTCGCCATTGACTGGCAGCAGATCCGTCCGTAGTGGCGCAATACGCGCCAACGCCGCTTTAAGCGCCGCACGATTGCCGAAGTACCGCATAACGGAGCGCAATGTGGCGAAGGGACTACGACCCAAGCCGGCCCAGAACGTCTCCCACAGCATGTCGGTTTTCAGAAAGGTGCCGTCCACATCAAGGACAAGTGGCTTGACTGAGGGCATCCAGACTATCCTTTCACCGCAAAGACGCAGCCGTCCGTGACCAGCTCCGGCGGCGTCACGCACAACCCGCGCGCTACCGCCCATGCCGCCAGCACCTTTGGCACATAGTCCCGCGTCTCAGCAAAGGGCGGCACGCCACCGTTACCCTTGACGGAGTTTTCACCAGAGTTGTAAGCCGCCAGCACCATCAACGGATCGCGGTCGAACTGCGTCATCAGCCAATCCAGATAGGCAACGCCACCCTTTATGTTCTGGATCGGGTCCGTGCTGTCTTTGACACCAAACCTGTCGGCTGTCGCCGGGATCAACTGCATCAGCCCGACCGCACCCGACGACGAAACCGCCTGCGGGTTGCCTGCGCTTTCGATGCCGATGACCGCCAGAACCAGCGCCGGTGAAACCTGTGTTCCGACGGTGGCCTGAAGGATTTCGGTCCCATGCGCTGCCGCGATGTTCTGCAACTGTTGAAGTCGTGGCGCCGCCACCATGCTTCCGTCCGGCCCCTGTGTCAGGTTTGCCAGCGCCAGCGAAAACCGACCGGCCTTGTCCTCAAGTTTCGGCGATACTGCTTTCCAGAACCAGTCATAGCTGCCCGTCGGTGCCGCCGGCATCGCCGTGTCAGGTATCAAGGCAGGGTCTGCTCCGCCTTTTGGTATCGGGTTTTCCGGCAATGGCAGCTGCGCCGACGCCAGACGCTCAGCCTGTTCGACCGGATCGATCTGGACCGTGATCCGTTTGGCCCCAGTGCCCGATTTCGGCGCTGTGATGCGTTTGAAAGTAAAATCCGGATAGGCGGGCACAGCTGTCTCGGCCCCTGCCGAAAAGGCAAAGACGACCGCACATGCGATCGCTGTCAAACTGACGCCTCGCGTCATATCCGTAAACCTTGCTCTGCCTCGGTTTTCTATTTTTTCTTACAGTCGCAAAAATCTGCCAGTCTTGCCAGCGACATGCTCAACGCCCTCGCCGAATCCGCAAGTTCAGGGCGTTTTGGCAACATATCCACCCCCGCTGCGAGCAAAGATTTAATTTATCTGTTTATTTTCAGATGGTTAGGTATTTTCATTTTGACTCAATTATATACCTAGAATGTACGAATGCAGTCCAATTCGCGCCACGATCTCCCACAATAACTGTCCTCACACCGCAGCTGAGGGGCAATCATCGCCCCACCAACAACGGGTTGCGGATTGTGAAGCCAACATAACTTTAGGAGATAGATCATGAAATTTTTCAAACTCGCCAAGAAATTCCACGAAGCCGAAGATGGTGCTGTGACGGTGGATTGGGTCGTGCTGACCGCCGCTGTTGTCGGCCTCGGCATCGCGGCGCTCGCAGCTGTCAAAGGCGGCATGAAGACGCTGACCACCAACATCAACAACCAGCTGTCCTCGCAGTCGATCAACACCACGTTCAACTGATCCTGCCAGACACCAAACTTGCAGACCGCAAGCTTACAGACCGCGCCCCCCCGGGGCGCGGTTTCGTTTTGAGGGCATGGCACGGAGTTGTCAGAGTAAAGTCGGTT
>JBATMT010000669.1:0-7949 GCA_049289975.1 Paracoccaceae bacterium
CCAAGGTCCAGCACCTGCTTGATCAGCCACGTCTCGCCCACCGGCGGGCGGATCACCGCATGGCTCCGCGTGCCTATCGCCTGCAACTGTGCCAGCATCGCCGGAATGTCGTTCGGCGCATGTTCTCCGTCGATCACCAGCCAGTCAAAACCGCTGCCCGCCGCCAGATCGCTCGTATAGGCACTGGCGAGCCCCAGCCACAGGCCAATCTGCATGCGCCCCCCGGTCAAGGCGGCCTTGAACAAATTCTTCGCTACCGGCATCGGTCCCTCATGCAAAATCGCATCCGACATGGCCCAGCGGGCCGAAATCGGCCATGATCCTGTCGCCATGCCGTGCTTCGACCGGCCGGATGAACGACCCCGACAGCACGATTTGTCCCGCCTCGATCCGCTGACCATACAGCGCCAACCTGTTGGCGAGCCACACAATTCCCATCGCCGGATCGTTCAGCACTCCGGCACCCAGCCCCGTTTCCTCAACTTCGCCGTTGCGGCTGACGATGGCCCCGCACCAGCGCAGGTCAACTTCGCCGGGCTTCACCCGTCGCCCGCCGGTGACAATCCCGGCATTGGCGGCATTGTCCGAAATCGTGTCGACGATGGTGCGTGCCGCCTTCGTCTCGGGGTCCACCCGCACAATGCGCGTATCAAGGATTTCCAGCGCCGGGATCACATAGTCCATCGCAGCCAGTACATCGCCCAAGCTTGTATCCGTCCCGCCAAGCGGAGCCTTCATCACAAACGCCAGTTCCGCTTCGATCCGTGGCTGAATGAACCGATCCGCCGGGATCGTCGCCCCGCTGTCAAACGCCATATCATCCAGCAACACCCCGCTGTCCGGCGTGTCGATATTCAGCGCCGATTGCATCGCCTTCGACGTAAGCCCGATCTTCCAGCCGATCACGCGCCGCCCGGTGGCCAGCTTCGCCCCCACAAACGCCGCTTGCACCGCATAGGCATCATCCATCGTCATTGCCGGATGGCGGCGCGATAACAGCCCGATCTGTCGCCGCCCTGCCTCGGCCCGCACCAGATCGTCGGCCGCCTGCTCGATCTCGTCGCGTGTCAGCATCACAGCACCTCGTCGGCAATTGTGTTTCGCAGCGTGCCGATCCCTTCGGCGCTCACCTCGACCACATCGCCCGGCTTCAGCCACACCGGCGGGTCGAACCGCGCCCCGGCCCCGGTGGGCGTACCGCACACAATGATGTCGCCCGGCACCAGCGTCGTGAAGGTCGAGACATAGGCAATGATCTTGCGGAAGGAAAAAATCATCCGACTGGTCCGGTCGCTTTGCCGCACCTCGCCATTCACTCGCGTTTCCAGTTGAATATCAGCCAGTTGCGCCTCGTCGGTGAATGGCACCAACCAAGGCCCCATCGACCCCGAACGGTCAAAATTCTTGCCCTGCGTCACGTTGAACTTCGCATGGCGCACCCAGTCGCGCAGCGTTCCCTCGTTGCACAGCGTCAGCGCCGCGATATGGCCAAGCGCATCCGCCTCGGCAATCCGCCTTCCGGCCCTGCCGATCACGATGGCAATCTCGCCCTCATAATCCAGTTGCTGCGACTCCGGCGGCCGGATCAGCGGCTGTCCATGCCCGGTGAACGACCGCGGAAAACGCACGAACAGCGATGGATTGGGCGGCGCCTCCTGCCCATCCTTGTACTCGGCATTCCGGTCGGGAAAGTTGACACCCACGCACAGGATCTTTTCCGGGCGCGACAGCGGAATCTCATGGGTGATTTCACTCTCGTCATGGTCCGCAGGCAGCCCCCGCGCCACATCGGCAAGCCGGGTCAGCGCCCCTGCCGCCACTGCATCTTGCAGCGTCGGATACTGGGAGCCGAGACGGGCGGAAAGATCAATGATCTTCCCGCCCTCACGCACACCCCAGCACCATTTACTGTCTTTTGTATAACTCAGAAACCGCATCGGAAATCTACCTAAAAGTGTTGTCTCTGTGCAAATATGCATCCCTAGGGTGCAACGATCGGCTGCGCTTTCAGATCACTGTCCCGCAATTCGGCGCCGTCGAACACTGACCCCATCTCGAACCAGCTTTTTGGTGCGGGAGCGCCCCACAAAGTCTGGCGCTGCGGGTCTTTCAGATCCCACCGGATCGGCTCAAGATCGGGGTCAACGGTCTGGTAGTCTGAACAGTAGATTTCCGTCCGATGACCGTCTTTGTCGCGAATATACAAGAAAAAGGCATTTGAAATGCCATGTCGTCCCGGTCCGCGTTCGATATTGGCAAGATAGCCTGTGGTCGACATCAGGTCCAGCAGGTCGATGATGTTCAGGGGGGTCGGCACCCAGAAGGCCAGATGGTGCAACCTCGGCCCGGTGCCGTTGGTGAAGGCAATATCATGCACGCCACCCTTGCGGTGCATCCATGCCGCCCATGTCCGACCGGTCACTTCGTCTGCCGTATACTCCGTCACGCGGAACCCCATCTCGGCATAGAAGGCGACCGAGGCATCGACGTCTGGCGAGAACAGGTTGAAGTGATCAATCCGCAACGGCTTCACGCCCCGGTAAAGCTTGTACGTCTGGTGAATGGGTGGCAGCCGGTCCATCTGGACATAGAACTCCAAAGGCACCCCCCACGGATCGCGCGCCCTCAGTACCCGGCTCATAAACGGCCTTTCCACCCACGCCACCGGCAGACCCTTTGACCGAAACCACGCCTCGGCCTTGTCGAGATCGGGCTGATCCCAGACCTTGAAGCCAAGCACGCCCACGCTGCCCGCATCGCCCTTCTTCAGGATGACGCAATGGTGGCCACGCTCCTCCATTGCCCGCAGATAGATATGGCTCGCATCCTCATGCGTGACCTGAAGCCCCAGCGTGTCGACATAGAACCCCCGCGCCCAGCCAAGGTCGGTGACCACCAGTTCCACATGGTTCAGCCGGACGATGTTGAACGGCGGGTAGAGGTTCGGGGCGGGTATCGGCATCATGGCTCCTTTCGGGTCTCGGCGACCGGTTCTTTCGTGGCGGCTCAGGCGCCAAGGCGTTGTATCTTGTGGCTCCCCAGCGCGAAGGCAGTGTTCTTTGTCTCCATGTAGAACTCGAACGACCAGTCGCCGCCGTCGCGCCCCACACCACTGGCCTTCATCCCGCCAAACGGCGTCGGCAGATGCCGGACATTCTCGGAGTTAACCCAGATCATCCCGGCCTCCAGCCGCTCGGATACGCGCAGCGCCCGTGTCAGGTCATTTGTCCAGACATAGCCGGTCAGCCCGTAGGCCACATCGTTGGCAATCCGCAGGGCTTCGTCCTCGTCCTTGAACCGGATCGAGGTCAGGAACGGCCCGAACACTTCCTCCTGGGCGATCCGCATTCCGGCGCTGGCCCTGGTGAACAGGGTAGGGCGCACGAACCACCCCTCGCGGCCCACCCGCTCGCCGCCCGCGGCCAACGTCGCGCCATCGCTCTTGCCGATACCGACATAGCCCATCACCTTGTCGAAATGCGTCTTATGGATCAGCGGCCCGACCTCGGTTGCAGGGTCAAGCGGATGACCAACGCAGATCCGCGCCGCCCGCTCGGCCAGTCGCGCCTCGAACGCGTCGGCAATGCTGTCTTGCACCAACAGCCGCGAAGACGAGGTACAGCGCTCGCCGTTCAGCGAATAGATCATGAAGATCGCCGCATCCAGCGCGCGTTCCATGTCGGCATCCTCGAACACGATGACAGGGTTCTTGCCGCCAAGCTCGAAATGCACCCGCTTCAGCGTGTCGGCACCCTGCTTCATGATCATCGACCCGGTGCGGCTTTCCCCGACAAAGGCAATCGCCTTGATGTCAGGATGTTCAGTCAGCGCTTTGCCCGCGCCTTCGCCCATCCCGTTCACAAGGTTCAACACCCCCGCAGGCAGTCCCGCCTCGTGGCAGATTTCGGCCAGAAGCCGTGCGGACAGCGGGCTGAACTCGGCCGGCTTGTGCACCACCGTACATCCCGCAGCCAAAGCCGGGGCGATCTTCCATGTCGACAGCATGAACGGTGTGTTCCAGGGCGTGATAACCCCGACCGGCCCGATGGGATGACGCGAGGTGATATTCATATGGGTAGGCGTCGGCAGCGACCTGCCATCGCGGGCGCCGGGGGCAAGATCAGCAAAGAACCGGAAGTTCTCTGCCCCGCGCAGCGCCGCCTTCGACATGAAACGCCAGGCCTGTCCGGTATCCCAACATTCGCAAAGCGCGATTTCCTCGGCCCGCGCTTCGATCAGATCGGCAATCCTGTGCAAGATGGCCTTGCGTTTTTCGCCGCTGAGTGCCGCCCACGCCGGAAACGCCGCCTTTGCCGCCTTCGCCGCACGGTCCACATCCGCCGCCGATCCCAGCGCCACCTCGGCGATCAGGCTTTCATCGACGGGCGAGCGCGTCTGGAACGTGCCGCCGCTTCCGGCCGCATCCTCGCCACCAATCAGGTTCAAGATGCCCTTGTCGCGGAAACGGGCCAGATGACCCTCAAGCCGAGCAAGATGAGTGCTGAGGTCCGACATGCTGTTCCCCCGGATTCGCTGCTGTGACTCTGCTATCAGAAATTAATTGCTTTGTTAAGTAATTTATCGGCAGCGCAGGCACCGGATTGCCGCTTGAGGTAAGCCCGTTCCGGCGGCTAGGGTACAGCATGACGACAGATGCCCCGAAACCAGCCACGCTCCGCCGCACCGGCCGCTCGCTGCCCATCGCGCTCCTGCGGGCGCGCGAAACCGTCATGGGCCCGATCCGCGAGATGCTGGCGCAAAGCGACATCAACGAACAGAAATGGCGCGTTCTCCGCGTGCTCGACGAACGCGGCCCGCTGGAGCTGACAGCCTTGGCCCACGAAGCCTGCCTGCTTCTGTCCAGCCTGACCCGCATGACCAAGGCGATGGAGCAAGAACGCCTCATCACCCGCGTGACCGACCCCGAAGACCGTCGCCGCTCGATCACCTCGATCACCGAGCAGGGTCGCAGGCTGATCCTTGACCATGCCGACGAAAGCAACGCGATCTTTGCGCGGCTTGAAGAACGGTTTGGCCGCAAGAAACTCGATCAACTCCTTGATCTTCTGGAAGAACTTCGCGGCGTCGACCCCTAGTGGGTCACTTGCCCCGCAACCGCGCATGCATGGCATTGCCTTTCCATGTCAAAACCGCATCTATCTCTTGCACCTCCAGTGACAGGGCAAAATGCGGCGTCTCGAACAGGGGCGCCAGTGCCGCACGCGCCGCCGCCATCAAGGCATCGCCGACGCGTTTGCGATCCTCGACCGACCGGCCGAAGCCCATCCGCAAGGTGATATGGGCAAAGGCATTCTCGGGATGCAGGTCCGCAATTGCCACATGATCGGCGCGGTAAGCCCGCACCCGGATCCCGCCCAACTCGAACAGACCCGACGTCCGCATCGCTTCATGCAGCACCGCCACCAGCCCCGGAACATCGGCCCGTGCCTCAAGGCTGGCGGAATATTCGATCCTCAGATGCGGCACCCTAGGCTCCTTCCGCCTGTCCCCCGGCGATGACGCCAGTTGCAACCCAATCATCGACAATCGCAAGCGCCGCCTCGGCAAAGGCCGCATCATTGATGTGGCAGTCCACCTCGACCAGCCGCACATTCGCCGGACAGGCGCGGCGGATTTCGTCGCAAAACGATGAAAAAGCCTCCGGATCACTCAACGGCCCGCCCGCGCGGTCCCACTCATGCCCGCCCTTCAGCGGCAACAGGAACACAGTCGGCCCCGCAGCCCCGGCAAGCTTGGCCGCAATCGCCTGCGCCACCTCGCGCCGCTCCTCCAGCTTCAGCACCACCGACGACAAGATGCGGTTGTGGGCGTGGATGGGATGGTTCGTGAACCGCGGGGGCAGGGGATGCCAACCCACCAGATCGACCAGATCGCAACAGCCGACTGAAATGATCTGCGGCACACCGTTACGCCCGGCACCCGTCAGACGGTTCGGCCCTGCCGTGATCGCAGACCCGAACAGATGGTTCCCCACCTCCTGCGGCGCAAAATCCATCACGCAGGCAAAGTCGCCCTTCGCGGCCAACGCGTCGAACGCCCCGCCGCCAAGTCCCGTCGCATGGAACACCGCAACCTCGAAGCCGCGCGCCTCAAGCGCCGGTTTCAACGGCACCATATAGCGCAGCACCGTCTTGCCAAAGCTCGTCATGCCGATCAGCGGACGGTCGCGCACCGGCATCTCCACCGCGCGCGCCGCCCCCAGCACCGCCCCCGCCGCCTGACTGAGCGAGGCCTTGCAGACCGAATTCAGTCCGTAAAGCCCGCCCGCCCACAAGATCATCTGCAAGTCGGGCGCCAGCCGTTCGGTCGGTATCATCGGCGAGAAACTGACGGTCGAGACCACATATTTCGGCACGCCAATCGGCAGGGCCGCGCAAAGGTCAAGTGCAAGGTCGGTGCCCATCGTGCCGCCAAGTGCCAGAACCCCGTCAAATCGCCCCTCGCGGTAAAGCTGCGCCGCCAGCCGCGACGCTCCGGTCGCCATGATCTGCATGGCAATGTTTTCATCTTCGGCCGCGATCGCCTCGGCAATCGACGACCCGGCCTTCGCCGCCACGTCATGCTTGCTGAAATCGGTCGGACGCGACGGATCGCCCAGCACCGACACATCCATGCTTACAACCTCGCCGCCTTGCGAGCGGATCACACCCGCCAGATAGCCAAGTTCGTCATCCTTGGTGTCGTAGGTGCCAACGATCAGTATACGGTTGCCCATCACGCCACCCCCTAAAGCTGGATCCATGCCGTCTTGAGATCGGTATATTTCTCAAGCGCATGAAGCGATTTGTCGTGACCATTGCCCGATTGCTTGACGCCGCCCAAAGGCACCGTCCCGTCCGAGCCGCCATAGGTGTTCACATGAACAACACCCGCCCTGATCCCCCGCACCATCCGGTGAGCACGGCTCAGGTTCGCGGTCCAGACACCCGACGCAAGGCCAAAGTCCGTGGCATTGGCCAGCCGCAACGCCTCTGCCTCGTCGGCAAAAGCCGTCACCGCCAGCACCGGCCCGAACACTTCTTCCCGGAACAGTCGATGCGCCGGGGCCACGCCCGTCACCACCGTCGGCTCCATGTAGGAGCCGCCCGTCTCCACCAGCGTCCGCTTGCCACCCGTCACGATCTCGCCGCCCTCGCGCGCCGCATCCGCAACAAACCCAAGGTTGCCGTCCAGTTGCACCTGCGAGTTGACCGCCCCGACCTGCGTGCCAAGGTCCAGCGGATTGCCCACCCGCATCGCCGCTGTCGCTTTGGTCAGCGCCGCCACGAACTCATCATGGACCGTCGCCTCGACCAAAAGCCGCGACCCCGCCACACAGACCTGCCCGGCATTGCGGAAAATCGCGGTTGCCGCCGCTTTCGCCGCCGCCGCCAGATCAGGCGCATCGGCAAAGACGATATTCGGGCTTTTGCCGCCCAACTCCAGATAACAGCGCTTCAGGTTCGACTGTGCCGAATACTGCAAAAGCCGCCGCCCGGTCGCCCCGGACCCGGTAAACACCAGAACATCCACATCCATCGACAGCGCCAGCGCCTCGCCGGTCACACGCCCCGGCCCGGTCACCACGTTGAACACTCCCGGCGGCACGCCAGCCTCGAGCGCCAGTTCCGCCAGCCGCAACAAGGACAGCGATGCCGTCTCGGCAGGCTTCAGCACCACCGAATTGCCCGCCGCCAGCGCCGGCGCAATCTTCCACGCGCCAATCATCATCGGAAAGTTCCACGGCACAATCGCCGCCACCACGCCTACCGGCTCGCGATGCACCAGTCCCAGCACGTTCGGCGCGGTCGGGGCGATCTCGCCATACACCTTGTCGATGGCTTCCGCGTAGTAGCGGAACGTTCCCGCCGCGCTACCTGGCTCGGCCTTCAGCGCCATGCCAATCTCGGTGCCATTGTCGCGCACGCCCAGCACAGCAAGCTCAAGCG
>JBATMT010000670.1:0-1813 GCA_049289975.1 Paracoccaceae bacterium
GGCCAGATCTCGGCCTTCGGGACTTCGTCCAAGAAACCCGACGCCTACAAACCCGGCGAAACCGCCGACCTTGGCGATGGCGTCAGCCTGACCGTCGCCACCGACGGAGCCTACACCCTCAGCGGCCCGGAAAGCTTCAAGGACAAGCGCGGACAGCGCATCTTCGTCACCGCCTCGGTGCCGCCGCGTTTTACCTTCGACAACTACCGCGCCGTTCTGTCGGCCGAGGGGTTGGGCCGCTCGTTCCTCAATTCGATGACTGTGGCGATTCCGTCCACGATCATCCCGATCCTGATTGCCGCCTTCGCCGCCTATGCGCTGAGCTGGATGCAGTTTCCCGGCCGCTCGCTCCTGATTGCCGCCGTCGTCGGCCTTCTGGTCGTGCCGTTGCAAATGTCGCTGATCCCGCTTCTCAAGAGCTACAACTCCGCCGGTCAGGCATTTGGCTTCGATCCGAAAAGCTACATCGGCATCTGGCTTGCCCACACTGGCTTCGGCCTTCCGCTCGCCATTTATCTGTTGCGCAACTACATGGTCGGCCTGCCGAAAGAGATCATGGAAAGCGCCCGTGTCGATGGCGCGACCGACTTCCAGATCTTCACCAAGATCGTCCTGCCGCTGTCGTTCCCGGCTCTGGCCAGCTTCGCAATCTTCCAGTTCCTCTGGACATGGAACGACCTGCTGGTGGCGCTCGTGTTCCTTGGTCCGCAAGACGACAAGCTCGTCCTGACGGGCCGTCTCGTGAACCTGCTTGGCTCGCGCGGGGGCGACTGGGAGATACTGGCCGCCTCGGCTTTCGTCTCGATTGCCGTGCCGATCTTCGTGTTCTTCGCCTTGCAGAAATATCTCGTGCGCGGCCTTCTGGCCGGCTCGGTCAAATAAGGACACTTCCCATGAATGCACAGCCTCGGCCCACGGCCCAGCAACTTCCGGGCAGCCGTGACTGGTGGCGGGGCGCGGTGATCTATCAGGTCTATCCGCGCTCCTACCAAGACAGCAACGGCGATGGCATCGGCGACCTGAACGGTATCACCCAAAGGCTGGATCACATCGCCTCGCTCGGTGCCGATGCGGTGTGGATTTCGCCGTTCTTCACCTCGCCGATGAAGGATTTCGGCTATGACGTTTCGGACTACCGCGACGTTGACCCGATGTTCGGCACGCTGGCCGATTTCGACACGCTCGTCGCCCGCGCCCATGACCTGAACATCCGCGTGATGATCGACCTCGTGCTGTCTCACACCTCCGACCAGCACCCGTGGTTTCAGGAAAGCAAGAAAAGCCGCACCAACCCCAAGTCCGACTGGTATGTCTGGGCTGAACCGAAGCCGGATGGCTCGGTGCCGAACAACTGGCCCTCGGTCTTTGGCGGCACCGCGTGGCAGTGGGACCCCAAGCGCCTGCAATACTACCTGCACAATTTCCTGTCTTCACAGCCCGACCTGAACTTCCACAACACCGATGTTCAGGACGCGCTTCTTGATATGGCGAAGTTCTGGCTGGAACGTGGGGTGGATGGCTTCCGTCTCGACACGATCAACTTCTACTTCCACGACCAGCTTCTGCGCGACAACCCGCCGCTGCCCGCCGATGATCGCAACGATTCCATCGCGCCCAAGGTCAATCCCTACAACTGGCAGGAACATCTCTATTCGAAGAACCGCCCGGAAAACCTCGGCTTCCTGCGCCGCCTGCGCAAGGTCATGGACCCGTACGGCGCCGCCGCCGTGGGCGAGGTTGGCGACGCACAGCGTGGGCTCGAGATCATGGGGCAGTACACGTCCGGCAACGATCTCATGCAGATGTGCTATTC
>JBATMT010000671.1:0-1646 GCA_049289975.1 Paracoccaceae bacterium
CCTGCCGACGGGCTGCTGAGCGAGCCTCTGCCAGATGGGCCGGTTGATCCGATTGACGATCCTGAGCTGGCGACGGTGGAGGCGGGTAGTATATACGCGCCCGACGAGTTGGTTCCCAGCGACGTGCCGGGTGTGGCGCAAAGCCCATATCCGTTGCCTCGCCCGGTTGGGGACGTAGTTGCCGAAGCGGCGGCAGCTGCAGTTGCGGCGGCAATGGCACCGACTGCGCCTGTTGATCTCGATCCGGCGGGGCTGCAACCCGGGACAGAGCGTGTGCAGAACGGCTCGTATGAGACCGAGGCGGAGGCCAAGGTGCAATGGGACCAGACTGTTGCGCGTTATGGTGCTCTGATGGATGGCAAGCGGCGGGTGGTGCAGCAGGCTGAAAGCGGCGGGCGGGTGTTTTTCCGGTTGCGCGTCGAAGGTTTTGCCGACCGCGATGAGGCGAGCCGCTTCTGCGCGGTGCTTAAGTCGGGTGGCCAATGCGTTCCGGCCCCGGTGCGCGGATGACCGGCCGTCATCTTGCCGCGGTCTTTGGCACGAGCGGGCTTGATCTGACGTCTGATGAGGCGGCGTTCTTTCGCGACGCCGACCCGTTCGGCTTTATTCTTTTTGCCCGCAACGTGGACACGCCCGAGCAACTGAAGCGTCTGACCGGATCGCTTCGTGAGGCTGTCGGGCGCGATGCTCCAGTGATGGTCGATCAGGAGGGTGGGCGCGTGCAGCGACTTCGCGCTCCGCATTGGCGCGAGTGGTTGCCGCCGTTGGATCAGGTTGCGCGGTCGGTGGCGGGTAAGATGGAGCGCGGCATCTGGCTGCGCTATCGCGTATTGGCAGATGAATTGCGTGCCGTCGGGATCGACTGCGATTGCGCGCCGACGCTCGACATTGCTGGCTTGGCGACACATCCCTTCTTGCGCAACCGCTGTTTTGGCGAGGATGTGGCGACGGTGATCAAGGCAGGCAGGGCGTGTGCTGATGGTCTGCTTGCGGGTGGTGTGCTGCCGGTGATGAAGCATATGCCGGGGCATGGCCGAACTGTCGTGGACAGCCATATGGAGTTGCCGATGGCGAATGCCTCGGTTGAGGAATTGTTTGACACGGATTTTGCGCCTTTCCGGGCGTTGTCTGATCTGCCGATGGGGATGACGGCGCATATCGTTGTGCCAGCCTATGATGCCGCCCGGCCCGCGACCCAATCGCCCGAGATGATCCATGTGATCCGCGAGGTGATCGGGTTCTGTGGGTTGCTGTTCAGCGACGATCTGGCAATGGAGGCTCTGTCGGGGACGATCCCTGATCGGGGTCGCAAGGCGATTGCTGCCGGGTGCGACGTGGTCTTGCACTGCAAAGGCAGCGTGGCTGAGATGGCTGAGGTGGCTGAAGCAGTCGGGCAGATGACGCCGTCGGCCATGTCGCGGGCGCGTAGTGCGCTTTCCCGCCGTGAGGTATCGCGCGCCATTGACGTGAACCAGCTTCTGGCCGAACTTGATGACCTGATCTTGCCCGAGGAAGCGACCGCCGCGCATGGCTGATCCAACCCCGTTCGAAGATGACCGGATCTCGGTTAGCGAAAGGCTCGCGACCGAGGCTTTGATTGTTGATGTCGACGGGTTCGAGGGGCCACTTGACCTGTTGTTGACGCT
>JBATMT010000672.1:0-5930 GCA_049289975.1 Paracoccaceae bacterium
CTGTTGGCGCGCGAGGTCTATGACCGCGTCGTTGCCGCGCGCGGTCCCTCTGTTGCGGCGCTGGTGACGGGCGAAGAGCGCATCGTCGGTGAACGTGCGCAATACTGGATCTGCACTGTCGAGGCGATGCCGACCGATATCGGCGCAGACTTTCTTGCCATCGACGAAATCCAGCTTTGCGCCGACCCCGAGCGCGGTCACGTCTTTACCGACCGCCTTCTGAACGCGCGCGGCCTGCATGAAACGCTGTTCCTTGGGTCTGACACCATGCGCCCGGCAATCGCTGCACTGGTACCAAAGGTGCAGTTCCTCCGGCGCGAGCGTTTTTCAGCCCTGAGTTACGCAGGTTCGAAAAAGATAAGTCGCATGCCCGATAGAAGCGCCATTGTGAGCTTTTCGGTTGAAAATCTCTATGCCATCGCCGAGTTGATCCGTCGTCAGCGCGGCGGTTGCGCGGTGGTCATGGGTGCCCTGTCGCCACGGACGCGCAACGCTCAGGTTGACCTTTACCAGAACGGCGATGTCGATTTTCTGGTGGCGACTGATGCCATCGGCATGGGCCTGAATCTCGACATCGGCCATGTAGCCTTCTCGGCCACCGCCAAGTTCGACGGTCGTCGCATGCGCAATCTCTTCCCTCACGAACTGGGGCAGATCGCCGGTCGGGCGGGGCGACACCTGTCGCCCGGCACGTTTGGCGTGACCGGCGAAGCCTCGCCCTTGCCGGACGAAGTGGTGGACTCCATTGAAAACCATCGCTTCTCGCCAATTCAGAAGCTCAGTTGGCGATCTCCCGATCTCGACTTCGGGACGCCCGAGAAACTCATCGCCTCGCTGGAACTGGCCCCCAAAAGCGAGTGGCTCCAGCGTGGGCGAGAGGCCGATGATCTCCTCGCACTCAAGGCGCTGGTCGACCGGCCAGAGATTCGCAAGCGTGCCCACGCTCCACGAGATGTTCGACTTTTGTGGGATGTGTGCCGTGTCCCCGACTTTCGCGCCATCTCCGCCAACGAACATGCAACGCTTCTCGCCCGCATTTTCGACTTCCTGCAAGGCAACGGCAGGGTGCCGACCGACTGGCTGGCGGCGCAGGTTCAGCGCATCGACCGCACTGAAGGCGAGATTGATACGCTGTCGAAGCGGCTGGCATTTATCCGCACATGGACCTACGTCGCGCAACGCAATGGCTGGGTAGATGATGAAAGCCATTGGCGGGACGAGACTCGCGCTGTAGAAGACCGCCTGTCGGACGCACTTCACGCGAAACTGACCCAAAGATTTGTGGACCGGCGGACATCAGTTCTGCTCCGCCGGCTCAAGCAGAAGGAGAGCCTTGTGGCCGAGGTGAATGATAAGGGCGAAGTGACGGTAGAGGGCGAGTTTGTCGGCCGTCTTGAAGGTTTCCGCTTCCAGCAGGATGCCTCCGCTTCGGCAGACGAAGGGCGCACGTTACGGCAGGCGGCTTACGAATCGCTGAAACCGGAATTCCATCTGCGCGCTGACCGCTTCTACAACGCGCCGGACACCGAACTCGACTTCACCGAACAAGGTGGGCTCATGTGGGGCTCCTCTGCCGTCGGCAAGCTCGTAAAGGGTGCCGAGGCAATGCGTCCGCAGGTGGATGCCTTCGTGGACGAGGAAGCCGGTTTCGACGTGGCAGAAAAAGTCCGCCGCCGCCTTCAGCATTTCATCGACCGCAAGGTTGCAGCCGCTTTCGAGCCTTTGCTGGCGATGGGGCGCGACGAAACGCTGACCGGGCTGGCCCGTGGCTTTGCCTTCCGGCTGACCGAGGCGCTGGGCGTCATCCCGCGCGAGGGTATCGCCAATGACGTCAAGGCGCTTGATCAGGACTCGCGTGGCGCGCTGCGCAAACATGGCGTGCGGTTTGGCCAATACACGATTTTCCTGCCGCTTCTCTTGAAGCCAGCGCCAACGCGTCTGCGTCTGGTGCTCTGGTCTCTCTTCGCTGGACTCGACGAGTTTCCCGAAAGCCCGCCGCCCGGTCTGGTGACCATCCCGAACCTGCCAGACGTTCCCGCAGGCTATTACACCCTGTCGGGCTATCACCCTGCAGGCACCCGCGCGATCCGCATAGACATGCTTGAACGTCTGGCCGACATCTTGCGCCAGAAAGACAGCCGTGCCGGTTTCGAGGCGACGCCCGACATGCTGTCGATCACCGGCATGACGCTTGAGCAGTTCTCTGACCTGATGGCGGGTCTTGGTTACAAAGGCGAACGGGGCGAGCGTGAGAAGGTCAAGGCCGAACCCGTCGTGGCAGCTCCCGTCGAAGGCGAAGCCCTGAACCCGATCCCGGAAGGCGAAGCTGCCATCCTGACCGTGACCGAGACCGAGGTGTTTTACACCTTCACATGGGCACCCAAGCCACGTCCGCGTCCAGAACGTGCGCCGCGCCGTGAAAATGCTCCCCGCGAGACGACGTCCAGCGAAAGTGCACCCCGTGAAGCACGCGCTCCGCGTGAAGGTGGAGAGCATAAGCGTGGCGAGCGCCGTGATGGCAAGCCTGGCGGTGACCGGAAGGACGGCCGTGGCCCACGCCCCGAGGGCAGGGGCGATCAGGGTGGAAAGCCGGACTTCAAGGGCAGGGGCGACCGCAAGGGTGGCAAGCCCGAGCGTCGCGAGGAAGGGCGCTCCTTCGAGGCACGCCCCCCCAAGAAGAACGACCGTATCGACCCGGACAATCCGTTTGCTGCAGCGCTCATGGGGCTGCGCGACAAGATCTGATCTTGGACGGCGAGCGGATTAGGATCGACAAGTGGCTCTGGCAGGCGCGTTTCTGCAAGAGCCGTACACTTGCCGCCACATTTGTCGAAGGCGGCAAGGTCCGCCTGAATGGTTCGCGGCTGACAAAGCCCGCCCACCTTGTCGGCATCGGCGATGTCCTGACCTTCCCACAAGGTAATGCGATCAAGGTCATCACGATCTTGGCCATCGGCACCCGCCGCGGCCCCGCGCCCGAGGCGCAAGCTCTCTACCGCGAGCATGGCGAAACATCTGTGCCGCGCGCGCCCGATCAGGCAGAATGATTTCCTGCGACAATCGGGCGGGCCGAACAGCAGCCTTTCCTTCCATCGCCGACTTGAATGATCCGCCATGTGGGGCTAGTTAGCAGCCGGAACAGATAGGCCGGGAAGCCGCTCATGACCTATGTCGTCACCGACAACTGCATCGCCTGTAAATACACCGACTGTGTGGAAGTCTGTCCGGTGGACTGCTTCTATGAAGGTGAAAACATGCTGGTCATCCATCCGGATGAATGCATCGACTGCGGTGTGTGTGAACCTGAGTGCCCTGCCGACGCAATCCGCCCCGATACCGAACCGGATATGGACAAATGGGTGGAGTTCAATCGCAAGTATTCGGAAGCCTGGCCGGTGATTACCCAAAGGAAAGATCCGCTTCCCGAAGCCGAAGCGCGGGATGGCGAAACTGGCAAGCTCGACAAGTACTTCTCGGAAGTGGCCGGCAGCGGCGATTGACCTGATTCGGGTTCATCGGCGCGAATCAGCCGGTTTTTAGCGAAAGCTGCATTCAATTCGACTTATATGTCTCCGAATCGGCGCTATTTGTGGCGTTGGCCCTTTTGCAATGCTTTCTGAATACCCATTTTTCTGATATATTATCGTTACACATGGATGAGGGCACCTGGGGCCACCGATTGCGTCAAGCAATGGGCGGCCTTTTCAGCGATAGGACAATTCTCAAACCGAAGCAGGCTTGCTTCGGAAAGTACGTTTGACATTCGCCGCAGGTTTGGCACGAGGAACACACTCTATGACGAAGACCAAAAAATCGGATTTCCGCCCGAACGACTTTGTTGTCTATCCGGCGCATGGCGTCGGCAAGATCATGTCGATCGAGGAACAGGAAATTGCGGGGCTGAAGCTCGAACTGTTTGTCATCTCGTTCGAGAAGGACAAGATGACACTGCGCGTACCGACCCACAAGGCGACCGAGATCGGCATGCGTCAGCTGTCGACACCTGATGTCGTGTCCAAGGCGCTTGAAACGCTGAAGGGCAAGGCCAAGGTCAAGCGCGCCATGTGGTCGCGCCGCGCGCAGGAATATGAACAGAAGATCAACTCGGGCGACCTGATGGCAATTGCCGAGGTTGTGCGCGACCTGTTTCGCACCGACGATCAGCGCGAGCAGTCTTATTCCGAGCGTCAGCTCTATGAAGCCGCGCTCGAGCGGCTTACGCGCGAAGTGGCCGCCGTTTCGGGCGTCGATGAAGCTGGTGCGCAAAAGCGTGTGGACGACATGCTTGTGACCCGCGCCGCTTGAGCGGAATTGTAGCCATCACCAAAACGCCCGCCCCATCCGGCGGGCGTTTTGCTTTCGGGGCCTAGCGTGCCGGTTCTGCCGACTCGTGGGGCAGATCGATACTTTCCTCGTCGGCCGGCCGCTCGCCCGTAACCGGGTCCTGCGCAAAACGCGCAACGAGCGCGGTTTCCAGTTCGCGGTTCAGCTCACGGGCTCGCGCCATGTATTCGGCATTCTTGTTGGTGGGTACGCCTGGGCGCCAGACCTCTGCCAACTCACGCACCGACGCGCGGTCAAGTTTGAAGAACAGCTTTTGCAATTCGGATGCTTCGTATTCGGAAAGTCCCATATTTTCCAATACATAACGCCCGACCCTCAGGCTCGAGTCGAAGTATTCCCGTACAATGTCGTTGGCCCCGGCGCGGTAGAGTTCAAAGACATGCTCGCGGTCGCGGGCGCGTGCGACAATATGCAAGTCCGGCCTTTCGCGGCGTGCGTGGCTGACCAGTTTCAGTGCGGATTCACGCCCGTCCAGACACACTACCAAAACCTTCGCCGTATCGATCCCCGCCGCTTTCAAAAGGTCAGGCCGGGTCGGATCGCCAACAAAGCACTTGAAGCCGAAGTCCCGCAGCAACTCGATGGTCTTGAGGTCCTGGTCCAGAACCGTGGTCTTGAAGCCCGACATTGTCACCATGCGGTTCACTACCTGCCCAAACCTACCTACGCCCGCGATAATGATTGGTTGTTGGTCGTCAATCTCGTCTTCCGGAGCCTTCTCGTGTGGTTCGGCCATCCGTCGAACCAGTATGTCATGGGCAAGGAAGAACAGCGGCGTCAGCAACATCGACAAGGCAATCACCAGCAGCAAAGTCTGTGCGGTACTGTCCGGCAAGATACGTTGGGCCACAGCAAAAGAGGTGAGTACAAACCCGAACTCACCAGCCTGCGCCAGACCCAGTGTGAAAAGCCAGCGGTTGCGACCCGAGATATTGAACATCCAGCCTAGGCCGTACAGGATCGCCCCCTTCACCAGCATCAGCGCCAGCGTCAGAAGCCCAATCTGCAAAGGCTTCGACAACAGCAGGTTCAGGTCCATCCCGCTGCCGACGGTGATGAAGAACAGGCCCAGAAGCAGGCTCTTGAACGGTCCGATATCAGATTCCAGTTCGTGCCGGAACTCGGAGTTGGCAAGGACGACGCCTGCCAGAAACGTCCCCAGTGCGGGCGACAACCCTACCAGCACCATCAGCGCGGCAATAGCTACCACAATGAACAGCGCAAACGCCGTCTGGATCTCGCGGAGCCTCGCGGAATGGACAAAGCGGTAGGCAGGGCGCACCAGAAAGTGCCCGGTCAGCACAACACCTACCACTGCGCCAAGCGTGGCCATTGTGACGCCCCAGGCAGGCAGATTATCGATGATGCTGAGTGACGTATGTTCGCCCCGTGCGGCCTCGGCAATGGCCCGCGCGCCCGGCAAGGCCAACAGCGGCAAGAACGCCAGAATCGGGATGACCGCGAGATCCTGCATAAGCAGCACCGAAAAGGCGCCGCGCCCGCCAGATGTCTGCATCAGTCGCTTTTCATTCAGCGTTTGCAAGACGATAGCCGTTGATGACAAGGACAATGTCACACCTATCGTC
>JBATMT010000673.1:0-2432 GCA_049289975.1 Paracoccaceae bacterium
GCCAGCTCCAGTCCGCCGCCACAGCAGATGCCGTTGACAGCGCAGATCACCGGTTTGTTGAGGTTGGGAAGCTCCTGCAGTCCGCCAAAGCCGCCCACTCCGTAGTCGCCATCGACGGCATCGCCATCGGCGGCGGCCTTCAGGTCCCAACCGGGGCAGAAAAACTTCTCGCCCTCGGCGCGCAGGATGCAGATGCGCAGGCTGTCATCGTCGCGGAATGCACGGAAGGTCAGCCCCATGATCCGGCTGGTAGCCAGATCGATGGCGTTGGCCTTGCCACGCGCCAGCGTCACCTCCAGGATCGCACCTTCGCGTCGGGTCAGGATCGGACCTTCGGTCAGCATAGTCATATCAGCCATCAGAGTGCCTTTCGGATCAGAGCATCGACCGCAACCGCGCCATCGGCTCGGACAAGGATCGGATTGATTTCAATTTCTTCCAGGTCAGGGCGCGCCAGCATCAATGCGCCAAGCTTCACCGCGACATTCGCAACGGCGGCCATGTCGGCCTTGGTGCGGCCGCGGTAGCCGTCAAGCAGCGGCCAAAGCCTCAGCTTCCGCATCGCAGCCGTCACCTCGGCTTCGGTTGCAGGAAGGATCAACGTCACCGTATCTGCCAGCACCTCTGCCGTGACCCCGCCCATGCCAAGCGTGAGCGACACGCCATAGACCGGGTCGCGCCGCAAGCCGAGCAATATCTCGGCGACGGTACCGGTGATCATTTCCTCGGCCAGATAGCCCGTCGCGCCTGACATCTCTGCCTGCCCCTCCAGAGACGCAAGCCCAAGGCGCACCGCGCCCGCCTCGGTCTTGTGCGCGAAACCAAGACCCTTGAGTGCGAGGGGCGCCGTCAGGCTTGCAGCCTTGCCCTGCACTTCGGAGAGAGTCTCTCCGGTGACGGAGCGCGGCACGCGGACGCCTGCCTCTGCCAGCAGTTCCTTGCCTTCGGCCTCCGAGAGCATGGTGGTTTCACGCGGAGCAAGCGGCGCCGCCGGGCGCCAGCCCTTCGCTCCCGCTGGTGTCTGTGCCGCGCGGATCGCCGCCAATGATGTCTCAAGCCCCATCAGTGTACAGACACCCTGCGCCATCAGGTCCATCGCCACGCCTTCGTCGAAGTTCTCTGGCATCGAGGCGACCGGGAAAGCAATCTTGCCGGTGGTTTTCTGAGCGGTAACGATGGCATCGAGTGCTGGTTGATAGCCCGCTGGATCACAGCGATCCTTTCGTGGAGGGTCTATGATGTAGATGCCCGCGTCATAGCCCGACAACATCGTGGTAAAGACATCGGTGGTCCGTGGCCCGTCGCCCCAGATGAAGGTATGATAGTCTAACGGATTAGCGATGGTTACGATCGGCCCAAGGATTTCGCCCAAGCGTACACGCACGGGCTCCGGCACTGGCGGGAAGTCGATCTGGAAAGGCGCGGCGAGATCGGCGACAAGGCCCGCCTCGCCGCCAGAACAGGACAGCGAGCAGATACGATGGCCGATCTCCGGACCATGTGCATGAAAAATCTTCAGCGTTTCAATGAGTTCCGCGGGGGTGTTCACTTCGGCTATGCCCGCCTGACGCAGATATGCAGACGATGCCGCGCCGCCACCGGCGAGAGATGCCGTGTGTGAGGCTGCAGCCGTACGCGACAGTTCGGTCTTGCCGGATTTGATGCAAACAATGCCCTTGCCCATGGCGCGGGCCCGTTCGGCCAGCGCGGCAAAGGCCGCAGCATCGTCTATACCCTCGATGTAAAGCCCCAGAGCCGTCACCCGCGGATCATCCAGTAGCGCCCCGGCCAGTTCCGCAAGGCCCACAACCGCCGCATTGCCAAGACACGCCACATAGGCAACCGGCAAGGCCCGCTTCTGCATGCCCAGGTTGATAACGATGTTTGAGGACTGGCTGATCAGCGCCACCCCCCTGTCGACCCTGATGCCGCCATGCTGATCAGGCCAAAGCAGCGCCCCGTCCAGATAGTTGATGACGCCATAACAGTTCGGCCCGAGGATCGGCATGTTGCCTGCTGCCTTGACGAGCTGGTCTTGCAGTTCCGGCTCGCCTGCTTCAGTCCACCCCGAGGCAAAGCAGATCGCGCCGCCTGCGTTCATGCGGGCAAGTTCCGCCACCACCTCGACGGTCGCGTGGCGGTTGACGCCGATGAAAGTCGCATCCGGTGGCGCAGGTAGGTCGGCGAGCGAGGCATAGGCTTTCAGCCCGTCAATCTCGGTTCTTGTAGGATGGACTGGCCAGACTTGACCGGCAAATCCCATCTTTGCACATTGTTCGATGACATTGCGCGCCCAGCCGGCACCAAGGACAGCAATGTGGCGCGGGCGGAGGAGGCGGTCGAGCGAAGTCATGCCTGATCACCCAAGGAAAAGCCGGGGGCGCTGCCCCCAGACCCCCGGGATATTTCAGAGCAGAAAATGGGCTGGGGCC
>JBATMT010000674.1:0-9201 GCA_049289975.1 Paracoccaceae bacterium
CTTCGTTGTCGGCCATCAGCAGCGAAGCAATCGAGCCCGAGCCGCGGCGATTTTGCAGGACGGCGCGTTCGGCCACGTTAATCAATTGACGAACATTGCCTGGCCAAGGTGCTTGCAGCAGTTGCGCAGCTTCCTGTGCGGTAACCTGCGGCGCGTCGCAGCCGTATTCTTCAGCGAATTGTTCGGTCATGCGAGCAAAGAGCGTCAAGATGTCTTCGCCACGAGCCCGCAGGGGCGGTAGCATGATCTTCAGGGCCGACAACCGATAGTAAAGGTCAGGACGCAGCGCATCTTCGACAGTACGACCCGGTTCGTGATCGTTGCAAATGCCGACGATCCGGGTTTCAGCGGGGATACCCTGATCATTGATGAACGTCAGCAGGCGTGCCTGCAACGCATGGCTCAGCGCCTCAATGTCCTCGAGGACAAGCGTTCCACCCCGTGCCTCTTCCACCAGCGGGATGGTGCCGCCATCGGTCATCGGGCCGAACAGTCGAGTTCCGAGCATGTCCTCACTGTAGGCCGCACAGCTTACGACGATGAATTTCTTGCCGGCGCGCGGGCCAACCGCGTGCAGTGCGTGCGCGACAAGGGTCTTGCCCGTGCCGGTCTCGCCATCAATCAGGACGTGACCATCGGCCTGCCCCAAATCGAGGATATCCTCGCGCAAGCGCTCCATCGTCTGCGATCCACCAATGAGTTTCTTCATCAGGGTAGAACCATCAGACAATTCACGCCGCAGCGCCCGGTTGTCGAGCGTCATGCGGCGGGACTGGCTGGCACGCTTGGCAAGCTCGGTCATCCGATCCGGGTTGAACGGCTTTTCCAGAAAGTCGAAGGCGCCGATGCGCATGGCCTCGACCGCCATCGGGACATCTCCATGCCCGGTGATCATGATAACTGGCAAACCACTGTCGAGGCTCATCAGCTTCTTGAGGAAGGCCATACCGTCGATGCCCGGCATCTTGATGTCAGACACCACCACGCCTGGATAATCAGCGCCGATCGTTTTAAGGGCCTCTTCCGCACTTGGAAAGGTTTCCGTGTCAAAGCCTGACAGGGCAAGCCACTGACTGATTGACTGCCGCATGTCCTGTTCGTCATCGACAATCGCCACTTTCATCGCGCGCGCCATTCTTCACTCCGCCGCCTTGGTCTTCTCGTTCAATATAGGTAGCTGGACTTCAAACACAGCCCCACCGCCTCCGGTTCCGTCCTTTGGTGCATTTCGTGCCGTCAGACGTCCACCTAGGTCGTTCACGATACCGGACGAAATGGCAAGACCTAGGCCGACACCGTCACCAAGCTTCTTGGTGGTGAAGAAAGGCTCGAAAAGATTGTCCAGATCGCTGATGCCGTGGCCGTTGTCTCGCACACTCAGAAGTGCCATCTCGCCCGTCGTCAGCAACAGATCGATCTGCGGCATCGTGACATCCTTTGTAGCGTCGAGAGCATTGCGCAGGAGGTTGATTATGACCTGTTCTAGACGGATGCGGTCAGCAAGCACCATTACGGGCTGGCGCGGCATGGTGCGGGTAATCCGCACCGAGCGATTTCGGAGTGTTGGCTCCATCATCGACAGGGCACCTGACACGCAAGAGCGCACATCTATTGGCTCAAATGCTTCTCCGCCCTTGCGTGCGTAGCTTTTCAGCTGGCGCGTGATCGCGCCCATCCGCTCGATCAGATCGTCGATGCGCTGGAAGCTCGACATGGCCTCTTCGGGGCGCTTTCGTTGCAGCAAGAGGCGTGCCCCGGCCAAGTAGGTTTTCATTGCTGCGAGGGGCTGATTCAACTCGTGACTTACCGAGGCAGACATCTCGCCCAGAGCCGCCAGTTTGGACGACTGCGCAAGCGTCTGTTCCGCAACGGCAAGGTCCTTTTGGGCCTTCTCACGTTCAGCGACTTCCCGCTGTAGACGTGCGTTGAGAAGGCGAAGTTCCGCCGACTCTCGACGAATGTTGGCAGTCTCGACCTGTGCCTTGCGGGAGAGCCAATAGAAGGCGATAGCAAGAAAGAGCGCGAAGCCCATGATTTCGAGAGCCAAAACCGCATTCACACGGTCGCGGATCGAATCATAGGTGGTGAAGCTCACAAGCTTCCATCCGCGGAATGGTACGCGCATATCGGCACGCATCACGCCGACGCCACGCACATAGGCGTCTGGCGGATAGTTGGCCCAATCGGTCGTGGCTCGAATGGCGCGCTGGACTGCAGTAGGGGCAGACCGAACCGCGAGAGCCTCATCGATCGTGCGGCCTCGCCAGCGTGGTTCAGTCGCCAAAATGACCTTGTTGGTGCTGTCGATGACTGCCACAGCATCGGCTTCGCCTGCCCAGGCACTTTCAAAGCGTCGCAGGTCGACGCCGACCATAATGACGCCCACCACCCGGGCGTCAGAATAGAGAGCGCGCGAAAAGGCGAAGTCAAAGACGCCGTCAGTCCGCTCGACGGTCGAGAAAATCGTTCCGTTGATCCGTTGGGCCTGTACGAAGCCTTCGTTGCCGTTGAGCTTGGCGCCAAGCAGCGTTCGATCGGTGGCCGCCACCACGCGACCACTCAGATCAAGAAGCTGGATTGAGGCCGCGCCGATCTCGGTCTGCGCTGAGATCAGGCGCCGCGAAGTGTCAGTGTACTTGTTGTTATTCAGTGCTGAAATCAGTTCCGGGTCACGCGCCAGCAGAAGCGGCACCACCGAGGTGCGTTGCAGTTCCGAGAGCATCTGGCCGTTGTAGAGGGCTTGGCGGACCTCAGCGCGGTTGCGGGTGGTTTCAGTGAATCGTTCCGTCAGGTAGCTGTTTGTGCTCCAGATCACAGCAAGAGCCGCGAGTATAAAGAAGCTGACGAGAAGCCGGCGCGGCCAACGGCCTTTTAGCGCCTTCGAATACCACGGCAATGAGAGACGAAGCGCTGCGCGCGTGCGCGCGCCGGAGGTTGTGGTCGAAGTCGGTCCGTCCGGTGCCACCATGCTCGGCAGTCTAAAGGCGGCGTCGTTCCCGCTCAAGCCTTGCAGGTCAGGCAAGGGCAAAAGCGCCTGAAAGCGAGCGGAAAAGCACCGATCCGTCTGTGCCGCCCTGAACCGGGTCAACCACGCGTTCGGGATGCGGCATGAGACCGAGCACCCGGCGGTTGTCCGACAAGATGCCAGCAATATCGCCCATCGCGCCATTCGGCGTTTCGAGATAGATGAGCGCGATGAGGTCTTCACCCTGCAGGCGCTTCATGCCTTCTGCATCGATGGTGAAATTTCCATCGTGATGTGCAACCGGAAAGCGAATGACCTTACCCTTGGTCCAGCCAGAAGTGAAGGCGCTGTCGGTTGTCGCCACCCTTAGATCGACAGTCTTGCAGATGAATTTCAACCCGGCATTGCGCATCAACGCCCCTGGCAACAAGCCAGTTTCGGTGAGAATCTGGAAGCCGTTGCATATGCCGATGGCATAGCCGCCCTTGGCGACGAAACTGCGGACAGCCTGCATGATCGGTGATTGCGCGGCGATGGCGCCGCAACGCAGGTAGTCGCCGTAGGAAAAGCCGCCCGGAACGCCGACAATGTCGGTACCTTCCGGCAGGTCTTGATCCTTGTGCCAGACCCGCGCGACCTTGGCCCCTGCCCGTTCGAATGCGACGGCCAGATCACGATCACAGTTGGAACCGGGGAAGGTGATGACTGCGGCTTTCATCGGGGATGCCTCCGGATTTGATCTGATGCGCGGCATTTAGCGCAAGGGTACGCCGTGTGCCAGTGTCGATTGAGGCTCTGCCCCAAACCCCGGGGTACTTTCAGTCGAAAAATATGCGTCAGTGGGTGAAATCGGTGATGACAGCGACACCAGGAGGAGTTGGTCCGTTGAAGGCGGCGAGTTCGTCTGACGCCTGCGAAAGCAACACTTTGCGGGTCACGAGCGCGGAAAGGTCGACGCGCCCAGCTTCGATCAGACTCAGAAGGCTTGGATAACGCCAAGACGGCATGCCGCGCGTTCCGAATATTGCCAACTGGCCAGTATATATCGCATCCATCGGAAGGCGCATGGAGACGTGCTCGCCTGCTGGCATGCCAATCTGGACCATACGGCCGAGTTTCCTGAGAGACTTGAGCGCGCCGACTGCTGTTGCTTCGATCCCAAGCGCCTCGATGGCGACGTGGGCTCCGCCATCTGTCAAGGCGCGGATTGCCAGCGGCGCATCGGTGATGCGGGCGTTGATCACGGCGTCAGCGCCAAGTTTGGCGGCATAGGCAAGTTTGTCCTCGACCACATCGACAACGATTGTCCGTGCACCCAACGCGCGCCCGAGCAGCATGGCTGAAAGCCCCACACCACCTCCGCCGAAGATTGCAAGCCATTCGCCTGGCGCTAGGGCCGCACGGCCGGTCAAGGCGTGCCACGCAGTGGTGACGCGGCAGCCAAGCGACGCGGCTAGCGCCGGTTCCATCCCTTCTGGTAGCCGGGTCAGGTTGGCGTCCGCATGGGGCACAGCCACATATTCGGCGAAGGCGCCGGGATGGGTGAAACCCGGAATTGCCTGCGTCGGACAGGTCGTTTGTTGACCGGCCGCGCAGGCTGGGCAGCGTCCGCAGGCAAGAATAAAAGGTGCAATTACGGGGTCACCCTTTTTCCATCGGGTTACGTCCGGTCCCACGGCCTCGATGATCCCGCAGTATTCATGGCCAGGGACATGTGGAAGGCTGACATCAGGGTCAGTACCTGTCCAACTGTGCCAGTCCGAACGGCAAACCCCGCAAGCAAGAACCCTGAGCACCACGCCGTCGGCAGGGCAATCGGGGTCAGGAACTGTGCTGATCTCAAGCGGCGCGTTGTAGCGAGTGATCAGCGCGGCGCGCATCAGGCAATCTCGACGGTGTATTTCTCGATGACGGTGTTGGCGAGAAGCTTTTCGCACATGGCCTTGACTTCCGCCTCGGCGGCGGCCTTGTCGGTGGTCGCAAGCTCCAGTTCGATCACTTTGCCCTGACGGACGCCCTTGACGCCGCCAAACCCTATCGTGCCGAGCGCGTGACGGACAGCTTCGCCCTGCGGATCGAGAACGCCGTCTTTGAGCATGACATGGACACGGGCTTTCATCGCGGGGCCTTTCAGTTGATCAGCGTCGGTTTGGTGATGGGTGTGGACTGGGTAGGCATGACGCCAAGGCGACGTGCGACCTCGGTGTAGGCGTCGGTAAGGCTGCCCAGATCGCGGCGGAAGACGTCTTTGTCGAGCTTTTGGCCTGTTTTCATGTCCCACAGGCGGCAGCTGTCGGGGCTGATTTCGTCTGCCACGATGAGGCGCATGAAATCGCCATCCCAGATGCGACCAATCTCGATCTTGAAGTCGACGAGTTTGATGCCGACGCCGTACATGACACCGGAAAGGAAGTCATTCACCCGAAGCGCAAGCGAAACGATATCGTCGAGGTCTTGCTGGGTGGCCCAGCCGAACGCAACGATGTATTCTTCGGAAACCATCGGGTCTCCGAGTGCGTCGTTCTTGTAGCTGTACTCGACGATCGGGCGCGGCAGAGGAGTTCCCTCCTCCATGCCAAGGCGTTTCGACAGCGAGCCAGCGGCGAAGTTGCGGACGATCACTTTGAGCGGAATGATTTCGACCTGACGGATCAACTGCTCGCGCATGTTCAGGCGGCGGATGAAGTGGTTAGGCACGCCGATGTTCGACAATCCCGTCATGAAGAACTCTGACAGGCGATTGTTCAGGACGCCCTTGCCTTCGATAGTGGCTTTCTTCTGCGCGTTGAACGCCGTCGCGTCGTCCTTGAAATACTGGATGAAGGTTCCTGGTTCTGGGCCTTCGTACAGGATCTTTGCCTTGCCTTCGTAGATCTTCTTCCTGCGTGACATGGCTGCTCCGCTGCGCCCTAGAGAATAAGGGGTTCCTGATATGCGGCCCCTATAGGCCAACTGACCCTGACCCGCAAGGCAGTTGGCCTGTGGCGGAAGCGCCCGCCGGGCCAAACGATTGGGCCATTCGCCAATACCGGATGCACCTGTCCCTGTGTCGCCTGCGTAGCAGGGCTTGCAGGAAAAGCCGTCCGCATGCATATGGAGAGGAAATCACTTGTCCTGCGGGGGCCCCATGACCACCTTCGACGAACGCGAACATGCTTTCGAAAACAAATTTGCCCATGATGAAGAACTGCGTTTCCGCACCGAAGCGCGGCGCAACAAGTTGGTAGGGCTCTGGGCAGCCGAAATCATCGGCAAGACCGGTGACGAAGCGCTGGCCTATGCAAGGGAAGTCATTGCGGCCGATTTCAAGGAAGCGGGCGAAGAAGACGTCTATCGCAAGCTTGCTGAAGATCTGGGTGGCCTCTCGAACGAAGCTACGATCCGCGCGAAGATGGCAGAATTCACGATCGAGGCAAAACGCCAGATCATGAACGAGGCCTGACAAGCGCCCGACTGATGTTCTGCGCACGCGCGGTTTCGCCAGAAGCTGCGCGTTTTGCGTTTTGAATGGGTTTGCTTCTGCAATTTGCGCATTCCAACGAGACCCTGCCAGAGTAGTTCAAGATCATCTTGAAAAACTTGCGTTTGATGTTTCGCGCCCCACATGTCACAGAAAAGCAAGGCTGGGTCCGTCGGGTCCGGCGCAATATTCATGTCGTTCAGGATGATTTGAGATGACCGATGCCCTTTCGAGCCTTCTAGCAACCCGCGACTGGCTTCTGGCCGATGGCGCCACCGGGACCAACCTTTTCAATATGGGGCTGGAAGCAGGCGAAGCGCCAGAACTTTGGAACACTGCAGAGCAGGACAAAATCCGCACGCTTTACCGTGGCGCTGTAGAGGCGGGCTCGGACATCTTCCTGACCAACACTTTTGGCGGCAATGCTGCGCGTCTGAAGCTGCACAATGCACAGGGTCGTGTCCTTGAACTGAACCGGGTCGGCGCAAGCCTTGGCAGGGAAATCGCGGATGCTTCAGGCAGAACTGTTGTCGTTGCCGGATCGATGGGACCGACAGGCGAGATCATGGAGCCGATGGGTTCGCTGACGCATGCCATTGCGGTGGAAGTCTTCCACGAGCAGGCGGAGGGACTGAAGGCAGGCGGCGCTGACGTTCTGTGGATCGAGACCATATCTGCGCAAGAAGAGTTCCGTGCGGCAGCCGAAGCTTGCGCGCTTGCGAACATGCCTTGGTGCGGAACAATGAGCTTCGACACTGCCGGACGGACAATGATGGGCCTGACCTCGGCGCAGATGGCGGCAATGGTCGAGAAGCTGCCAAATCCGCCGATTGCTTTTGGCGCGAACTGCGGTGTCGGCGCCTCTGATCTGCTGCGCACCATTCTGGGCTTTGTTGCGGCGGCGCCCGAGTGGCCCTTGATCGCCAAGGGAAATGCAGGGATTCCGAAGTACCACGACGGTCACATCCACTACGATGGGACGCCCGAACTGATGGCTGAATACGCCGTTCTGGCACGTGATGCCGGTGCCACGATCATTGGCGGCTGCTGCGGCACCATGCCCGAGCATCTGCGTTCGATGCGTGCGGCGCTCGAGTCTCGGCCACGCGGCCCTCGCCCGACGCTGGATACGATTGCAGGCGTTGTCGGACCGTTCTCGTCGGCCTCGGATGGGACTGGCGAGCAGGCAGGCAACGAACGCCGCGAGCGTGGTGCGCGTCGGCGCGGCTGACGTTGGTCTAGAATAGCGAAAGTTGGTCGCCCGCTCTCGGCGGGCGGCGGAACTGCGTCAGGTCAAGCGGTTGCGACGCCTTTTCAAGCCCGAGCCGCTTGACCGCGACGGAGAAACGCTTGGCGATCAGGTCGGCATGGGCCCCCTCGCCCCGCATGCGCTTGCCCCATTCGGCGTCATAGTCCGCGCCGCCACGCATTTCGCGCAATCGATTCATCACATGGGCAGCCCGCCCCTGCTCCTCTCGCTCCAGCCAGTCGCGAAAGAGCGGAGCAACCTCCAATGGCAGGCGCAACAATATCCAACTTGCCGTTCTTGCACCGGCCTCGGCAGCTGCCTTGAGGATGGCTTCCAGTTCCGGTTCTGTCAGAACCGGAATCACCGGCGCCACCATGACGCGAACGGGTATGCCGGCGCTTGCCAGGGCCTTGATCGCGGCAATGCGGCGCTGGGGAGCGGGTGCGCGGGGCTCAAGCGAACGACAGAGTTTCGGGTCCAGCGTGGTGACCGATATCCCGACATGGACAAGGTTGCGTCGGGCCATGTCTGACAAGATATCGATGTCGCGTTCGATCAACGTGCCTTTGGTCACGATCGACACTGGGTGGTTCCAGTCCG
The DNA here is from genome assembly GCA_049289975.1 of Paracoccaceae bacterium. Classification (GTDB taxonomy): domain Bacteria; phylum Pseudomonadota; class Alphaproteobacteria; order Rhodobacterales; family Rhodobacteraceae; genus TMP-24. The sequence goes on from JBATMT010000674.1 coordinate 8,275, forward strand.
ACAGGACCTGCAAGATGCCCCGCATGATCCGGTAGCGCGCCTCGATCGGCTGGTAAGGATCAGTGTTGGTGCCGATGGCGATGGTTTGAGGCACATAGGCCTTGCGCCCGAGTTCACGCGCCAGAATACGGGGCGCATCTGGCCTAGCGGTCAAGCGGGTTTCAAAGTCGAGCCCCGGTGATAGCCCGAGATAGGCATGTGTCGGGCGTGCAAAGCAGTAGGTGCAGCCATGCTCGCAGCCCCGAAAGGGGTTGATGGTCCGGTCGAATGGAAGATCGGGCGATGCGACATAGTTGATCAGCGATCGTGGCGTCTCTTCTGCGATTGTCGTGCGCAAGAGTCGATCGTCTTCCGGGATCTCCCATCCGTCATTTTCCACAATTCGTTCATAGGGTTCGAAGCGGCCAGATGCGTTTGTCGCGGAACCGCGTGCCTTGAGACGCAAGAAGGGATCTGGGGGCGGAAGAGACATGGCCTAAAACTAGAACGAATACGGAACACTGTCCAGTCGAACCATGTGCCAATCTGGTGGTCCTGTCGCGGTTAGTCGGTCCCGCATCTGTCTATGTCGCAATTCGCCAAGTTGACAGGCCACCGCGGGCGCTATTACCTCGGGCAAGGACTGTCAGGAGACGCACCATGGCCGATGAAGGCGACATCATTCTTTCCGAGCTCGACGATGACGAGCTGGTTCTGCAGATGCACGACGACCTCTACGACGGCCTCAAAGAGGAAATCGAAGACGGCGTGAACATCCTGCTTGAGCGTGGCTGGATCCCCTACGACGTTCTGACCAAGGCACTGGTCGCTGGCATGACCATCGTCGGCGCTGACTTCCGCGACGGCATCTTGTTCGTTCCGGAAGTGCTGCTGGCCGCAAACGCGATGAAAGCCGGCATGGCGATCCTCAAGCCGCTTCTGGCGGAA
>JBATMT010000675.1:0-3587 GCA_049289975.1 Paracoccaceae bacterium
GGGCGGCGTCTGGCGCTTTGACATGATTTCCGCCGAGGGCGTCCGCTACTCCAACCGCATGGCTTTCCTGCGGATGGAGGCACCGGCTTTCCTCGAAGTTGAACATGGCGAAGACAAGGACAATGACCCCGGCCGGTTCAGAACGCTCGTCACCTTCGATGAACAAAGTAACGGCAAGACGGTTCTGACGCTCCGCCAGATGCACCCGACCAAGCAGCAACGCGAATGGGCCATCGGATTCGGCGCGGTGGAATATGGCTTCCAGACCCTTCAGAAGCTCGCCAACCACGTCGCGAAGCCCAGGGGAGACTAAACGCTTCCGTACCTTCAGCCGGCGAAGGCTCGATCATCCGATGGCGGGCGGGCGGGTGTTCACCGCCAACTGGTCGGCAAAGGCGCGCTGATAGGCGGGCCTCGCCTCGCCGCGCGCCACATATGCGGAAAGCGTCGGGAATTCATCAAGCAACCCCGACGCCCGCAGCCGCAAAAGTACGGATACCATCATCAGATCGCCGACGCTGAACGCTCCATCCAGCCACTCCGCCTCGCCAAGTTGCGCCGCCAGTTGTCTCAGCCGCTCGCGGATTCGGTCGAGAACCAGTGGCATCCGCTCCGCACTCCACGGCTTCTTGCCCTCGATGATCTTGGCGGTGACCAACTCAAGGATCGGCGGCTCGACAGTGTTGACCGCCGCAAACATCCACGCAATCGCCCGCGCGCGGGCATTCTCGTCATAGGGCAACAGGGTTTTGTGCCACTCGGCGATATGCAGGATGATCGCGCCGGTTTCAAACAGCGTCAGATCGCCTTGCTCGTAAGTCGGGATTTGCCCGAACGGATTGCGCGCCAGATGCGCAGGCTCCTTCATCTCCTGAAACGACACCAGCCGAACCTCGTAACGCAGGCCCGCTTCCTCCAGCGCCCAGCGCACCCGCGTATCGCGCGCCAGCCCCTTGCCACCGTCAGGTGATCGCTCGAAAGCCGTAATGGTGATCGTCATGGCGCGGCACCTCTCTGGCGTCTGATCATCAGCCGCGCCCATCGTGATCCGCAAGCAAAAATCGGCAAAGGCCGTCCATCGGCCATAGTCTGCCCTGCGGCGATCCGTTGGGGCGAGGTTAAAATATCGTAAACGAAAAAATCTAACTATCTGATTATATTGGTTTCGTTACCAGGTCCCACAGTGGGACCAGTCCCAAGTCTCCTCGCGCCTAAGCCCGTCAGGGCGAAGGTGCCGCCGCCGCAGGAGGAGGATTCAGAACCGTGATCCCCGTCGCCGCCGCCCGAGCCAATTCCGGGTCCAGCGACATCGGAATATACTCACCCCGCCGCCACAACTCGCTCAGATCGTCATAGTGGCGGCTGAGCGGATGCCCCGACTGGCCGGTCGAGATGATGAAGACCGAACTGTCCGGGTCGGCAAAATCATAGACCCCGCGATAGACCGGCCCATCAACGTTCAACCACGGCTGCGCCGGATCGCCACTTGTCAGCCCCCGCATCAACGTATGATCGCCGCCGCTTGTCGACTGCCTGATGTTGGCCACCCACTTCAGGAACGGCGCCTTGCCCAGTGCCGGATGATCCTGCGTCGCCTCATGTGCGTCGCCCCAGCGCCAGCTTTCAATCTGCGGACCATAACGTTTGGTCAGATCCAGCAGCGCATCGTCCAAAGCCATCCGCGCGATGTCCGAACAAGTCTCGACCGGCGCCGACTGCAACACATCACACCAATGTCCCGCCCCGTCGATGTTCTTGTAGACCCGCTCGATAAACAGCGGCTCCACCCGGCTGAACGCCTCCGACAGCGGCCCAAGCTCGTCACGGATCAACCGCGCCTGCAATGCCCGCGCCCAAGCCGCATAGATCAACGGCTCGGGCAAATGCTCGTTCATGTCGCCGTCCCATGCCGCCAGCAATTCCAGCGCCCGCTGCCTCAGCCGCTCCGGCGTGCCGTCCGCCGCCGCTTCCCCGGTGAACCACAGATCCTTCCCGATCAGCGGCAGAATAGTGCGGGCGTCAGTCGCGTTCGTATCAAGCTGCGCCGCGATGAAACTCTCCCGGCTGTGGACCTCACGCTCCTGCATCAGCCGCGTCCACCGCTGCACCCGTTGGCTATCACCCCAATCGAACGACACATGGTCAGGGAACGTCTGATCGATAATCTTGTTGTTCGTGGCGCCCACGATGCCGCCAGCGGGTTTCAGGAACCGCGGGTTCGTCTCATAAGGCTTGCGTCCCGCCCAACGGTTCTCTGCCACCCAACCCGGCGACGGCATCCGCCCCTGGCTCTGATGGTTGGCCGAGCGGTCCGGAATCGCCCCGAACAGCGCCATCCCCACGTTCTCCGCATCCGCCATCGTCACCGTCAGAGCCGGAGCAATCTGCAACGCCCCGGCCTGCACCCCCGCAGCAAGATCTCGCGCCTGCATCAGATGAATGGCCGAGGTCATCGTCGTGTCTGCCGGATCGAGCCCCGTCCAGCCGAGAGCCATCACATGGCCCGGCGGCGTCACCGACCCAAGATCGAAGTGCCCACCCGGCAGCACTGGCCCATTCACGCTCCAACGTAGGGTCACCGTCACTGGTTGGCCATCCTTGACCTCGATGATGGATTTCTTTGTCTGGAAGGAAACCCAACCCTCTGGTCCGCGATATCGCTCCTGATCAGCCGGATCGAGTTCCTCAAGGAACAGGTCCTGATCGTCGGCATACGAGGCGGCAATCCCCCAGCCGAAATTCGCATTCCGCCCGGCGAGCACCGCCGGAATCCCCGGCATGGTGGCGCCAATGACACCACCGGTCTTCAATTCCAGTTGCGCCAGATAGAACGGCGAAGGTGCTGTGAACGGCAGGTGCGGATCATTGGCCAGCAGCGCCTTGCCCGCCGCCGACCGCCCTGGCGCCGCAGCCCAGGCATTCGACGCGCCCGCGAAGGCATGCCCATGTACCGCCGACAACGGTTCAGAAGCTGCATCGTCTCCCGCATAGCGCCTGAGTGGATCGCCCAGAATACCCGGAGCTAGACTTGCATAGGGGGGCAAGGCCGCCACACCAGCGCCGGGCATGTCGGGCATCAGATCCTTTGGCCAGTCCCGCGACAAAAGCGATAGCCGCGCCCGCAGCACTTCATTCTGTGCCTGAGAGGTTTCCTGAAACGCCAACAACTTCATCAGAGCTACTGAATCCGCAGGCTGCCAATAGGCAATCTCGCCAGGGAACAGGAAGAACTCTGGCGCGCCACGTCCCTTGGCCTCGGAATTCACCACGCTGATCCAAGCATTCACACCCTTGGCATAGGCTTCCAACGCTGTCGCGGTCTCGTCATCCTGTGCCGCGACCGAACGTGTGGCCAACCCGTAAAGGTCCAGCCGCCGCATCAGCTCGTCAGACTTTATCGTCCGCTCGCCGAAAATCTCCGAAAGTCGCCCCTGCACCTGCCGCCGTGCAACCACCATCTGCCACAGCCGGTCCTGAGCATGAGCATAGCCCAAAGCGAAATAGACATCTGCATCCGACTTGCCGAAGATATGCGGCACGTCCGCCGTATCGCGCACGATTTCAACCGGAGCCGACAACCCTTCAAT
>JBATMT010000676.1:0-3776 GCA_049289975.1 Paracoccaceae bacterium
CCTCTGGCGCTGCACCGGGCCGGACCGTCACGGCTCCCTCGGCCTTCAAAAGATCATAGGCAGTATTGACGGTATTCCGCGACAGGCCCAGTTCCGCCGCCGCCACCCGAGACGATGGCAACCGCGCCTCGCCGGGCAGATTGCCACGACGGATGGCACCCAGAAGGTCGCGGTAAAGCTGCACCGCCAGCGGCTCTCCGCGATCTGCCGACAGGTCGGTCAACTGGTTCAGCAAAACTGGTCCCATGAACTTTCCATAAACTGGACCTCGGACAGAGCCACATCATGCGCTATCGCCAGACCAACGGAAAGGACCAACCATGAAAGACACGCCCGACTACGCCAAGATCCGCTATGTCAAACGCAAGGTCGAAGACGACCAGATCGCCCACACGATCCTCGATCAGGGCCTTGTCGCCCATGTCGGCTTCATCGCAGGCGACCGCCCGATGGTCATCCCGATGGCCTACGCCCGCGACGGCGACAAGCTCTACATCCACGGCGCCACCAAGACCCGCGCCATCCGCAAGACCGGCGGCACCCCCATGTGCCTCACCGTCACGCTGATTGACGGGCTGGTCTGCGCACGCTCTGGCTTCAACCACTCGGTCAACTATCGCTCGGTCGTGGTTCACGGTCAGGCCCGCGAGGTCACCGATAACGCCGAATTCGACCGCGCCCTGCAACTGGTCACCGAACACCTGCTGCCCGGCCGCTACGCCGAGGTGCGCGAGATCGGCAAACAAGAGCATAAGGCCACTGGCGTCATCGCGCTCGATATCGAGGCGATGACCGTCAAGGTCCGCTCCGGCCCGCCGGTTGACGAACCCGAAGACCTCGCCCTCGATATCTGGAGCGGGATTGTCCCGGTCACAACCTCGCTCGGGCGTGGCATCCCGGATGGCAACACGCCCTCATCAAAGCCCGAACCCGCCAGCTTCTCGGCAGCCCGCCGCAAGTTTGCACTCTGACGACTCTGCTTAGCGCCGCCGTGCAAGTCTCAGCATGGCGGCCGCCAGAATGACCAGCGGCCCCGCCAGTTCCAGCGAGTCCTTCACGCGGTCGGTTGTCAGCATCCGGTGCAGGGGACCGTCCAGGTGGTTGAACGCCGCCGCCCGGACCGCGACAAACAGCCCGACCAGTGCCAACCCGAACAGGGGCAAACGCACCTGCGCCGCCCGCCGCCTCATCCTGACCGCCACCAGTCCGACCAGAGCCGCCAGCCCCAACCCGATCCCGATCAATACCCGTTGCTGAATGCTTCTGCGCTCGGGGTCACTCCACCCCTCATCAGCCGCCATGCAGCGCATCGTCCGGCTGAAAAGAATTTGCAGGTCCAACTGCTTGTTGATCGCCAAACCCGCCAACAGCACCGCAACCAGCGCCCAGAACGCCCGACTGCCGCCAGCGCTCCCGCCGCGCCACGCCACCGCACCGCTCAGAACCGCCGCCGCCGCGTAGACGCCAACCGTAATCCAGCCTGCAAGACCGGGATCACCCTCGCGCCAGAATGTCCATGAACCGACCGAACAGCTCAGCGCCTGCAAAAGCTCAGCCATCTTACTATTCAGCCATCTGACTATCCGGTCATGCAGGGGTGGCTCCAAAGCCACCTGTCACGATCCCGCATTTTCCGACCTCAACTACCCCCGCCGGAGGCGCACACTTCCCCGTGCGATCCCGCTGGTGACGTCCGTCCGCCAGCCGAAATCGAGAGAAGGCAAAGGCCTCAGCGACCAACGCCAGCGTAGGCCGCGAACCCTGCCTTCGTAGCATCCGGGCCGGAATATACGTTCCGAAGGTCGGCCATCCGCGCGACCTTCATGCCCTTGGCAAGCTTCTTGAGGTCAAGCGCGCGGAACTCGTTCCACTCGGTCAAGATCACCACCACATCCGCGCCGGCAGCCGCAGCATAGGCATCTTCCATCCAGGTAACGCCCGGCAGCATGTGCTGGCCCTCGCGCTTGCCCTGCGGATCGACGACGTTCACCTTGGCGCCACCACCGATCAGAGCCGGAACGATGGTCAGCGACGGCGCATCGCGCATGTCGTCGGTGTTGGGTTTGAAGGTCACGCCCAGCACTGCCACCGTCTTGCCGTTCACCGATCCATCGCACAGGTCGAGGATCTTGGTGACCATGCGCCGCTTGATCTCTTCGTTGACCTTGATCACCGTCTCGACGATCTGGATCGGCGCCGCATATTCCTGCGCCGTACGGGCCAGCGCCTGAGTGTCCTTCGGGAAGCACGACCCGCCATAGCCCGGTCCGGCATGCAGGAACTTGTTGCCGATACGGCCATCAAGCCCGATGCCCTTCGACACCTGCTTCACATCCGCGCCGACCTTCTCGCACAAAAGCGCCACTTCATTGATGAAGGTGATCTTGGTGGCAAGAAACGCGTTGGCCGCGTACTTGATCATCTCGGCAGTTTCGAGATCGGTGTAAAGGATCGGGAAATCGCGCAGGAACAGCGGGCGATAGACTTCGCCCATGACGTCCTTGGCGCGGTCCGTGGTGACACCCACAACCACCCGGTCGGGGCGCATGAAGTCGTCAATCGCCGCACCTTCGCGCAAGAACTCGGGGTTGGAGGCAACGTCGAAACTCGCGTCCGGAGTCGCGGCGCGGATGGTTTCGGCCACAGCGCGGTTGGTCCCGACCGGCACCGTCGATTTCGTCACCACCACCGCATATCCGGTCAGTGCGCGCCCGATCTCTTCGGCAGCCGCCATCACATAGGTCAGGTCGGCGTGGCCATCGCCGCGCCGCGTCGGCGTTCCGACCGCAATAAAGACTGCGTCCGCGCCATCAACAGCCGCCGCCAGATCGCCGGTGAACGACAGCCGCCCGGCGGTGACGTTCTTTTCCATCAGCGTATCGAGGCCGGGCTCATAGATCGGCACCTGGCCTTTCTTCAGCATCTCGACCTTGCGCGGGTCCTTGTCGACGCAAACCACTTCGTGCCCGAAGTCGGAGAAACACACACCAGATACCAGCCCGACATAACCCGTGCCGATCATTGCGATCTTCATGAAATGACCCTCGTGGAAACTTTGGCCCCGACATGGAGCCAAGCACCCGCCACTGTCAACGCCCTCCGTGGCAGCCTTTGGGCGAGAGAAGCGATTTGTTCAGGCTTCCGGCACAATCCCCGCGCGATTGTGCGGTTCTTCGCCGTTCCTGCCCTAAAACCGATCCGGCCGCACCGATGCCAGAAGCGGGTGTTTGCCGCTGTCGTAAAGACAACTCTCCACCAGTTCCGCCGTCACAGGCGCAAGGGTCAGTCCGATATGCCCATGGCCGTAGGCATGGACCACATCCGCCCCTCCGCGTGACGCGCCAATCACGGGCAGACTGTCGGGGATGGACGGTCGGAACCCCATCCATGTCCGTGTCGGAGCCCCGAGGTCGGGGAAGATCGACTTCGCGCCCGTTTCCAAGCGCGCCAGCCGGTGACCAGAGGGCGGTGCCGTCAGCCCGCCCAGTTCCACCGTCCCGGCAACCCTCAGCCGCCCTTGCATCGGGCACAGGTAAAACCCGCGCGAGGTCGGGCACACCGGCCGTGTCAGCCGGGGTTGCTCCATCTCCCACTCCAGATGATAGCCGCGCTCGGTATCAAGCGGCACCCTGTCGCCTGCCTGTCGCGCAAGCTCGCGGCCATGCGCCCCGGTCGCCAGCACCACATGCCGCGCATGAAGCGCCAGCCCCTCGCCACTCAGCCGAACACCCGCCACATCGCGCTCAAGCGACCGCACTTCGGCCCGACGATAGCTC
>JBATMT010000677.1:0-4866 GCA_049289975.1 Paracoccaceae bacterium
GGCGGCGGCGGCGGTCAGGCCCGCGACACCCCCTCCGGAAATCACGATGTCGGTTCTGTCGATGTGCATGGTCGCTCGCCTCCGGTCGTTCGGGGCAGCTTACCGCCAAGCCGGAGCGAGGTCCAAGCGGCATCCTGTCCCGGCCGGGCGCATCAGCGGCCGAGCGTGATGAGGAAAAGGACGACGAACATCACCGGTACGGCAGCAAGGGCCGTCAGGCCAAGCGCCACAAGGCCCCATGTCCGGATGGCAAGGACGAGGAGCGTCAGGCAGATGACGAGGAAGTACCAGATATTGTCCTGATCGCCATGAGTCAGATCGTGGGCGATCCAGCCAAATACCGGAATCGAATAGTACCATGCCCGCGCTGGGGCCAGCGTGGAAGATTGAGTGGTCATGTGAGACTCCTGTTCGCGCGGTGCCTATCGCATATCTTGCGGTGTCGGGGGATCGGACGGGTTGCCGCAGGGCTCAGCCGCGAAGCTGTCCGAGAAAGTGGGCGAGGTCGGTGGTGTGATGGTGGATGTGGTCTGCGGGTTCGGGTTTTTCCGCCACATGAACCGTGCGCATGCCAAGTGCATGGGGGGCGGCGAGGTTTCTCACATCATCTTCAAACATCGCGGCGCGGGTTGGATCGAGCCGGTCGGTGGCGAAGATCGTCTCGAATGCCTCGCGTTCGGGCTTGGGGCGGTAGTGGGCATGTTCGACGCCATAGACCGCATCGAACAGACCAGACAGACCTCGGGCGGCAATCACCCGTTCGGCATAGGGTGCCGAGCCGTTGGTATAAACGATGCGGCGACCGGGTAGGGCCGATATGGCTGCGCGCAGGTCGGGGGCGGGCGAGAGGGCGCCAAAGTCGATGTCGTGGACGTCGATCAGGTAGGGTTCCGGGTCGAGGTGATGTTCGCGCATGAGGCCCGCGAGCGTGGTGCCATAGCTTTTCCAGTAGTGCTGGAGCAGGCGGTTGGCCTCGGACTGATCGACGCCGAGTTGGGACATGACATAGGCGGTCATCCGTACCTCGATCTGGTCGAAGAGGCGCACGGACGGATCATAGAGCGTGTTGTCGAGGTCGAAGACCCAAGCGTTGACGTGGGAAAAGCTGTCGGCTGGCATGCTGCCTCCTTAGCGGTTGCGGTCGATGGCCGCAATCGGGTGCAAGGTGCTTGTCAGCGCGGCGCGGGCGGCATAGGGTCCGGCCCCGTTCCACAGTTGTGGATCGCTGGGAGGACCGGATGCAGAAAGACGCCTACACTCTGATACTCGAAGCGATCGACGATGGTGTCTATCGGCCCGGCGACCGGCTGGTGGAGTCCGAGCTTGCGGACAGGTTTGGTGTATCGCGGACGCCGGTGCGGGAGGCTTTGCAGCGGTTGGAGACTCAGTCGATGCTGGCGCGGGACGGGCGGTCTCTGATCGTGGCGTCGCTCGATCACAACCAACTGGCAGAACTTTACGTGGTGCGGGCCGAGTTGGAAGGTTTGGCGGCGCGGCTGGCGGCAAAACATGCAACCGCCGAAGAAGTGCGCGTTCTGCACGACATGATCGACGATGATCGGGCATTCCTGAACGATCCCGATGCCATGTCGCGCGCCAACCGGAGGTTTCACAAGCAGATCCATCTGGCGTCTCACAACCGCTATCTGGTGCAGCAGCTAGACCTTGTGCATCGGTCGATGGCGCTGCTTGCAACCACATCGCTCGCCGCGGTTGGTCGGAGCGAACAGGCGCTGATCGAGCACGAGGCCATCGTTCGCGCCATTGCAGCCGGAGACGGCGACGCGGCGGCGAATGCCTTGCGGTCCCATATCTCAAAGGCCTTCGAGACGCGGCTCAAGCTCGATGCCGGTTCGGCGCGCCGAGAGGGCAATCTGTGAGCGTTGCGCTCGGGCGGGGACAGGCGAAAGGTTGACTTCGGCGAACGGGTCCGGGCGTGACCAGATCGACGGTTTGCGACCCCGCGCTGTCGACGCAGGCTCTGGTGTGCCGGAGGTTTGCATGGGGTCTTTCAGGTTGAGTGGCGTCTGTTTATCGGCCGACGCTGGCGCGGTTGTGGGCGCGACATTCGCTGTCTTGTCGAATGTGTCGATCACACCGTGTTTTGTCTTGTCCCAGAAGAACGGCTTGGCGATGACTTCCCAAAGCGCCTTGTAGGATGCGAGAGCACCAAGCGGGAAGTAGACATGCATGGTGGGCACCCATTTTGCGAGATGGCGGTGGGTTGGCAGGCGCACTGCCCATACGCCCACGACCACGTTCACAACCTCGGACAGAAGAAAAAGCGAGCCAAGGATGATCGCTGCGGGGCGTGACATGACATGCGTGAGTGGGTGCCAGAAGCCGAACATCATGCCCCAGAAGGACCACAGGATGGGTGCAAGCAGATATTGCGAGACTGAGCCCAGAAACATGATCTGAACGCCAAGGAAGCGTCGGGGGCCAAGGTCGCGCCAAAGACGCCGCGGATCGCGCATATGGACGGCCCAGGTTATGGCGTAACCTTTTAGCCAGCGTGAGCGCTGTCTGATCCATGGCAGCGTGCGTGCGTTCGGCTCTTCGTGCGTTACGGTCGGGATCAGTGCCGTCTCATAGCCGTGACGTGCAAGCCGCAGGCCAAGGTCTGCATCCTCGGTCACATTGTGTGCGTCCCAGCCACCAAGGGACTGCAAGACGGACTTGCGAAAGAACAGGGTCGTGCCACCGAGCGGGACTACCAGCCCAAGCCGGGCAATTCCTGGCAGAACAACTCGAAACCAGGTGGCATATTCGACGGTGAAGCAGCGGGTCAGCCAGTTGTGGTTGGCGTTGTAGTAATCAAGGATACCTTGCAGGCAGGCGACCTGTGGCCCGCTCCGGTCAAAATGTCTGACAACCGTAAGAAGCTGGTCCGGGTCGGGCGCATCCTCGGCATCATAAACGCCGACGATGGAGCCCCGGCAGAAGTTGAGCGCGTAGTTCAAGGCCCGGGGCTTGGTGCGAATGGGGCCGGGGGGGACAATGACGGTGCGCATCCACGGCGGAAGGCCGCTTCGGGAGAGTGCTTCGCGGGTGCGAATGTCATCTTCTTCGACAATCAGGAGAACGTCGAGAAGGGTCTTGGGGTAGTTGAGGCGACCGAGCCTGCTGACCAGGCGGGGGGCGATGTCATCTTCCTGAAAAAGCGGGACGAGCAACGAAATGACCGGCGGAATGCGGTTCGGTTGCGTTGGGTGGGCGGCGCTGGGCAAAGGTTTCCCGGTGCCGCGAAATTCGCTCAATGTGGCGATGATCTTGAGGCTGGTGCAAAGAACGAGTGTCAGGAGACCCCAGGCAAAGACAGGCAGGAAGGCCAGAACCGGCGAAACCACCATAAGGAACGCCATTCCAACGCCGAAGCCCAGTGCGACCTTCTTGAAGGTTCCAAGGTCCAGCGAACGACAGCTTTCCTGATCGGGTACCTTTCGCTCGGCCCTGCGCGCCAGTGCTGTACGACGGGCGGCGAGGAGTGCTGCGTGTATCGACGCTTCCGTCGCCAGAGCTATGATCCACGGACCGGTCTTTTTAGGAAGGCGGTCACACAGCGCGGCAAAGTCATCCGGACGTGAGGTTGCAACGATGATGCTGTCGCCGAATTGCCGCCAAGGGAGCATACCATGCTCAAGGCAGAGTTCGACGCCGAAGCGATCTATCAGGCGCGTGTCCGGCGGTTCAGCCTTCAGATCGACGATCTGGCAGGACCATTGAACTGCCAGCGCCTGGATCAGTTGATCTTCCGTCACCCAGTTGTGCGATCGCAGGATGCGAGCCAGATCGATCTTGAGGGTGGTGCGGAGTTGTACGGCCTTGAGCATCCGCGATGGCGTCACGGCGTTCATCTCGAGGAGGACTTCCGCAAGCGGCTTGCGTGAATCTCCGAAAAGCAGTTTGCCCGGCGTTTTCACTTCTGCCGGTTCGAGATGCAAAGATTGACTTGTTGCGGCCATGCCACCTCTCCGGGGGAATGGCAGAAAGGTCGCCTATCGACCTTAAAGTCAGCTTAAGCCGCAAAAGATGGCAAAGGGTCAGGCTGCCTTGCGGGCCTTCATGGCGGCGGCGAACCGTTCGAACAGGTAGAAGCTGTCTTGTGGGCCGGGGCTGGCCTCGGGGTGGTATTGCACCGAGAACACCGGGCGGTCCTTCATGCGGATACCGCAGTTCGAGCCGTCAAATAGACTGACGTGGGTCTCAAGGACACCCGCAGGGAGGGTTTGGCTATCGACTGCGAAACCGTGGTTCATCGAGGTGATCTCGACCTTGCCGGATTCGAGATCCTTCACCGGATGGTTGGCGCCGTGGTGGCCGTGGTTCATCTTGATGGTCTTGGCACCTAGCGCGAGGGCGAGCATCTGGTGGCCGAGGCAGATGCCAAACAGCGGCACGTCTCGCTTGAGCACGCCTTGGATCATCGGAACGGCATAGGCGCCCGTCGCAGCAGGGTCACCGGGGCCGTTGGAGAGGAACACGCCGTCGGGGTTGAGGGCGAGCACGTCTTCGGCGGTTGCAGTCGCTGGCAGGACAGTGACATCACAGCCGACAGACGCGAGGCAGCGCAGGATATTGCGTTTGGCGCCATAGTCGACAGCCACAACCTTGAAACCCTCGCCTTTGCGGTCGCCGTAGCCGTCCGGCCATGCCCAGCGGGTTTCGTTCCAGCGATAGCTTTGCGCGCAAGTCACGTCCTTGGCGAGGTCAAGGCCGACAAGGCCGCTCCATGCGCGAGCCTTGGCGACCAGAGCGCCGATGTCGAATTTTCCATCAGGATTGTGGGCAAGTGCAACGTGTGGCGCACCCTGCTGGCGGATGGCGCGGGTCAGGCGGCGGGTGTCGATGCCGCCGACGCCGATG
>JBATMT010000678.1:0-5638 GCA_049289975.1 Paracoccaceae bacterium
GTCTCATACTTTACGGGAAAGCTATCTATTTTGACATGTTCTCCGATACCAAAAAGATAGAGGACCGGCGGACCACTGAATTTTGCTTCGAAGTCCTGCACCGGCGTGGTTACGAAGTAAGACCAGACGGGTCTAAGCTCCCGAAGATTGACTACATAGCGGTTGGAAAGCAAAACTCCCAAACTTAGCGCTAGCAAGCTACCCATCACTCAGCCCTCTCGCTGAGTTGGTGCGTTTGATACATAAGGCCGAAAATATCCCGGGGGAGTCCCTTCCGCGTCCGCGAAAGGGATGGGGGCAGAGCCGCCTATTCCGGCCACCAGCCCGGGCTCGTGGGTTGACCGTCATCATACTGTGACAGCCATTCCACCATCAGCGGCCGGTTGCGCAAGAACCCCTTGTAGGCTGCCAGCGGCTCCGGAAGATCCTGAATCACCCGATGCAGGCGGCGACCCCACTTCGGCACCGTCACCAGATCCTGAAAGCTGATCAGATAGCAGCGGATCGGGAAGGCAATCGCGTTCGACCTCGGCAGCCTATGCAACGTCTGCAACTCGACCCGCAGATGCTGCCGCCGCCCGATATTGTCCTTGTCGAGCGTCGCCTTGGTCGGCCCCCATTTCGGGTAATTCTCCGGACTGGTGTCCAGCAACGGATCGACCGTCATCGTCCAGTTGAAACGCCGCACCGGGGCCCCATGCTGAAGCTTCAGCAAGAACTTCAGCGCCCTGTCGAACACGCCAAGGTTATGCGCCATCGGCACCGGCGCGTGCCATTCGTGAAAACTCATGCCCACATCGAAGTCGAGCGACCAGTCCGCCTGCGTCGTCACCATGCCCGCGTCGATCCACAGCGTGTCATCGCGCTGATCTTGCAGTGTGAAATCGCCCTGCGTCTGCCGCGTAATATACTCCAGCGGTCCGCACGGCAGCGTCGTCTCGTCAAGGAAGGTGAACTTCTGTTCGATTTCCAGCGGTCGGTTGATCCAGTGCCACTGGTTGCCATTCTTGTGCAACTCGAACCAGTGTGGATAGTCCCGCGCCTTGGATTCCATGATCAGCTCAAGCAGATCCCACCCGGCCAGTGTCATGTGCGGCAACGACTGGCAGCGCAGCGGATCGTCACGCAACACCATCGCCCGGTCGCGCATCTCGGCCACGTAATGCTCGTCAACGTCGAACATATGTTCAAAGACCGAGCCCTTCGGCCCCGGCACATGCGGCTCCATGTTGACCGAATACATGTAGCTGTCTTCGGGAAACGGGAAAGGGAACCGCTTGATCGCTGCGGGCGAGTTCTTGAAGGTGAAATCCTTGCGGAACGTCTCGTTATTGAATTCCAGTCCCATCGGGTCCTCCCTATCGGTCAAGTACGAGGTTCTTGCCCTCGAACCGTGACACGCACGGCATGATCTTTTTGCCCGACGCCTTTTGCTCGTCGGTCAGCCAGTGGTCGTTGTGCTGAATATGTCCCTCACAGCGCACCACGTCGGTTTCGCACTGGCCGCAGGCACCGCCCCGGCACAGATAAGGCGCCTCGACGCCCGCCGCCTCGATGGCTTCCAGAAGCGACTGGTTGCCCGCCACGGTGATCCTCTTTTGCGACGCCGCCAGTTCCACCGTGAACGGCAGACCCACCGGCGGCGCAAGGAACTCTTCCGAATGTACCGCCTCGCGCGGCCATCCTGCCGCCGTCGCAGTCGAGATGACCCAATTGATCATCCCCTTCGGCCCGCAAACATAGATATGCGTGCCCAGAGGCTGACCTTTCAGCAGAGATTTCAAGTCGATGACCTGCTTCTGATCGTCGAAATAGACATGCACCAGATTGCCATAGCGCGCCCTGAGTTCGGGCATGTAGGCGCCCAGGGCCTCCGACCGCGCCGAGTAATGCAACTCGAACCGGTGACCCATGCTCTCCAGTTGCGCCGCCTGCGCAAGGAACGGCGTGATCCCGATACCGCCCGCAATCAGCAGATGCTTCTTGGCCCGCAGGTCGAGCGGGAACAAGTTCACCGGCGACGAGATCAGCATCTCCATCCCCGGCTTCACATGCCGGTGCATGTAGAGCGATCCACCCCTGCCCCCGTCATCGCGCCGGACCGAGATCGAATAGCTCGTCCGGTCCTCCGGCTCGCCCATCAGTGAATAGGGGTTCAGCCGCCGTGTGCCATTGTCGTCCATCTCGACGACCGTATGCGCACCACCCGAAAACGGCGGCATCTGTCCGCCATCGCGCCGCACGAACCGGAACCGCTTGATCAGTTCATTGACCTCGAACACTTCGGCCACGGTCACCGCAATTTTCTCGGCTCCAACGCTCATTTGAAACGCTCCACGGCCGGAGGCACCAGCCCAGGGTCTTCGGCATCAATATTCACGCCCTGAAAGGCAGCGAGCCGGCGCGAGTAATGGTCGCGCACGAACAGGCTCAGCCCGCAATGACTGCACACGAACGGGTCAGTCCGGACGTTCTCGGTGATCCCCTTGCAATGTACGCATTGCACCCGTCGCACGGTCGAGCCGCGGTGTTCGGTCTGCACGGCGCTATGGGGAATACCGGCGGCCATCGCCTCGGCCTGTACCTGCCCCATCAGACCTTCGGTCCCGGTCAGGTAAACCTGCAATCCCATATGCGCATCTGCCAAAACCTTTCGGATACGCGGCAGCGCGCTTGCAAAGGTCGGGCTGCGGATAAATTGCTCGGCCCCTAGAGCCTCAAGCCGGTCGGCCAGATCAGTGCCGTTCGGGCCGGGCGCATAGATGATATGCGCCATTGCCAGCATCGCCCCTGCCTCTGCCCCCGCCTTGGCGAACAGATCGACAACGGCATCGGCCCCCTCGCCGTCAGCCACGATCAGATGCGCAGAGCCGGGTCGCGGCTCCAGTTCGCCGTATACCGGGCGCGACCGGATGGAAGGTTCGAAAACTGTCTTCGTCATGGATCGTGTCTCTCTCGTATCGGACAGGTCGTCCGGCCCGCCCCCCCTGCCGCTGTTCGCGCCGGCAGCAGGGAATGACGCGCCGGACCTGATCGTCAGCCCTTGACGGTGCGGCGTTTCTTGTCGACGTCGTAGAAGGGCATCGAATGGGTCGTGGCCGCGATCTCGCCGTGCGTTGCGCAGTTGACAGTCAACTTGGTGCCGTCATTGGCGCAGTCCACAGGAAGCCGCGCGATGGCGATGTTCCAGTTGTTCAGCGGCGAATACATCGCTTGCGTGACAACACCCACCTGCTTGCCACCCTTGAAGACCGGCGCACCGTTGCCGGGGACATTCTTGCCCTCAAGCTTCAGGCCCCAAATCTTGAAGCGCTCCTTGCCCTTCAGCCGGTAATGTTCTTCCGCACCACGGAAGCCCACCTTGCCGGGGCTGACTGTGAAGTCGAGCCCGAGTTCCCACAGTGTATCGCCGGGGCCTTCGTTCTCGAACGGATACATCTCGGAATTGTCGAACGGGAAGAACAGCAGGTAGCTTTCCGTCCGCAGCATGTCGAGCGTGGTGAACCGGCAAGGGATGATCCCCATCGATTTGCCTTCGTCAAGGATACGGTCCCAGATCATGCCCGCGTCCTGACCACGGCAAAACAGTTCGTACCCGCGCTCGCCGGTGTATCCGGTGCGCGAGATCGTGACCGGCTTGCCGAACAGCGACGTATGCATGTGCTGGAAGTAGGGCAGATTGCGGATGCCCTCGACGTGCTTCTCAAGATAATCGACAGCCAGCGGCCCTTGCAGCGACAAGTCATGCAAGTTGTCGTCAAACCGCACCGACACATCGCGGCCGGTAGCCGCCATCGTCAGCTGCTCGTGCGCGCCGCCCGAACCATGAACGACCATGAAGTTGTTCGGACCATTGCGATAGATCACGCAATCATCAACAAACTTGCCCGCGTCATTCAGCATCGCTGCATAGACCGACCGGCCCGGCATCAGCTTTTCCATGTTGCGCGTCGTGGCACGCTCGATCACATGGCTTGCCGCCGATCCGGTGATGTAGACCTTCTTCAGGCCCGACACATCCATCAGCCCCGCCTTGGTACGGATCGCCATGTATTCGGCGTCGGGATCGCCCTTGGAATAGGACCAGGCCGTGCCCATCCCGCTCCAGTCTTCAAGGTTGGAACCAAGCGCGCGATGGCGG
Organism: Paracoccaceae bacterium; assembly: GCA_049289975.1. Taxonomy (GTDB): domain Bacteria; phylum Pseudomonadota; class Alphaproteobacteria; order Rhodobacterales; family Rhodobacteraceae; genus TMP-24. The sequence goes on from JBATMT010000678.1 coordinate 4,142, forward strand.
TCGCCAAGCGTCGAGAATCTCCAGGAATTGGTCATGTCGTCTCCCCTAGGCATGAATCTGTTGTGCGGCAGTCTGAGATGATCGAACCCGAAAATCAACAATCTTGTGCAACATTTTTTCCTGTCAGGGAAAATATTCGCAAGATTATGCCAAGCCCGTTTGCAGACCGCATGAAAAAGGGGCGACCCTTCGGCCGCCCCTTCCCGTCAGGTTTTTGCTCACGCAGGCAGCGTGAAGAACCAGTTGGCCCACAAGACAACGGCCAGTCCGGCAACCAGCGCCAGATAAGGCAACATGCCCGCCTTGCGCGGCCCCAGATCGCCATGATCGGACAGACCAAGATCTTCCATCGCCTCTTTCGGGAAATGGCCACCGTCCTGAACATAGTGGCGGAACCAGAACACCGGCAGGATGAAGGATGCGAAGATGGCTCCTGACAACAAGGCGTTCTCATAACCCCAGACCTTGGCACCAGCACCAAGGAACAGTGCGTTTACAAAGGCCAGCACCGTATTCACACCGATCAGCCAGTTCGGCGCCTTCCAGGGTCGTTCCATGTGACCGCTGTCGATCCGGTGGATCCAGCCCGCATTCAGGTTCAGGAAGTTGAAGATGATGTAGCCGACGTTGGAAATCGCCAGAACATAAAAGTAGCCGCCCGCATCAGACGCAAGCGCCAGCAAGATCAGGTTGAAGCCAAAGTCAGTCCACATAGCACCTGTCGGCGCGCCATGGCTGTTGGTGCGGCTCAGGTATTTCGGCAGCCAGCCATCGCGCGACCCTTGGTAGAGCGTCCGCGAAGAACCAGCCATCGCCGTCATGATCGCCAGGAACAGCGCCAGAACCATCAAGATCACGAAGATCTGGATGAAGATCGGGTTAGACCCGAGCATCGCACCCAGCGCTGCGGCAACGCCCGTGCCATCAATGATCCCCGGTGCCAACATGCCTTCCAGCCCCAGAACCCCTTGGAACGAATAGGGGATCAGGAAGAAGAAGACGATACACAGCAGGCCCGAGAAGAAGATTGCCTTGAACGTATCGCGCTTGGGATCTTTCAGTTCCGATGTATAGCACACCGCCGTCTCGAACCCGTACGTCGACCAGGCAGCGATATACATGGCACCCAAGAACAGCGTCCAGCCGCCAACGCTCCAATCGCCGTTGACACCAGAATAGGCAGCCGTCGGCGGCACGATCCCGGTCACGTTCATCGTGTTGATCTCGCCGGTGATGATCGGCACCAGACCGACCAGCAACAGCGGAACCAGAACGATCACCGCCAGCACTTTCTGCGCCGACGCCGTCGCCGCAATACCACGGTGCTGGATGGCCAGCATGATCAGCATCAAGATCGCGCCGATCACGAAGGTCGAGTTGAAGTGCAAGGCACCAAGGCCGGGGACATCGATCTGGAACGCCTGCCAGACCCGGAACGCCGGGGTCAGCGCGTTTACGCCATCCGCCGTGGCAACTGCCGTTATGGCATCCGCAGGC
>JBATMT010000679.1:0-4171 GCA_049289975.1 Paracoccaceae bacterium
CATCATGCATGTGCGTGAGGCCTGAAGCATGGGGACAGTCCAGTATGATTTCTCGGGCGAAAGGGTACTGATCACTGGTGCCAGCCGCGGAATAGGCCATGCAGTCGCCCATGCCTTTGCGATGGCCGGAGCAAATGTCACCATACTTTCCTCAGGTGCAGGCATCCACACTGCGGCCGCTAAAATCAGTAAGGCAACGGGGCGCATCTGCCGGGCAATCGAATGTGACATTGCGAATTCCGATGACGTCAAGAAGTCACTCGCAGGATTGGACCGGATTGACATACTGGTGAACAACGCCGGGCTGGAACGCATAACCCCGCTGGCGGATCAGGGTGAAGAAGTCGAAACAACATTTCGGCGCATTACCGACATCAACACCAACGGCACCTTCTATGTGACGCGTCATGCCGCACCGAAGATGACTGCAGGCGGGCGCATCATTCTGACGGCTTCGATCTGGAGCAGGGTCGCCGTACCGGAGTTCTCTGCATACGTTACGTCAAAGCACGCCAATTTAGGTTTCATGCGTGTGATGGCCAAAGAACTAGGTCCACGAGGCATACGGGTCAACGCAGTATGCCCAGGTTGGGTAAGAACCGAAGCGGCAATGCTTTCACTCGAGAACATGTCACTAAGGACAGGACGACCAGAGGAAGATTTGCTCGCCGAAATCGTAGGAGCCCAGGTTCTACCCGGATTGCTAGAGCCTAGCGACCTTGCCGCACCTTATCTCTATCTCGCATCAGACGGCGCCAGAGACATGACCGGACAGGCCTTGATGCTCGACCGTGGCGAGGTCATGGCATGACCCAACGTGTATTAGTAACTGGTGCTTTCCGCGGTATCGGTGCAGCTTGTGCGTTGGCATATGGAAGCACTGGCGCACGCATAGCTCTGGCCGATATCTACCAATCTGAAGATACAGCACATGCCGCAAGAGCGTCTGGCGCAGCCGAGGTTTTGGACTTCGCTTGCGATATCTCGGATGAAAGCGCCGTCGAAGCGCTGGGCCAGTCGATCAAGAACAGTTTTGGCGGACTGGACATTCTTGTTCATTGCGCAGGGGTAATTCATGAAAGCCCCCTGCTGGACACTCCAGTCGCGGACTTCGATCGAGTGATTGCCATCAACCTTCGTGGGAGCTTCTTGGTCGGCAAAACAGCGATAGGCCTGATGGCAGGCACGCTTGAAGAACCCGCACGCGCCATCCTGATCGCTTCAGACATGGCGTACTATGGGCGCGAGACATTTTCGCCGTATGTCGCTTCCAAACACGGGGTTTTGGGCCTTGTTCGAAGCTGGGCCAAGGAATTCGCGCCAAAAATACTTGTGAATGCAATTTGCCCAGGACCGATCGACACAGAGATGCTGGGCGCAGCCAATATGAGTACCGAATGGCGTGCAAGGGAACTCGCTATCCCTCTATCCCGCTTCGGTCGCCCTGAGGAAATCGCCGAACTTGCTTTGTTTCTTGGCGGTAGCGGAGGGCGCTACTTCACTGGTCAAGGCCTGGGCCCCAACGGTGGAAGCATCATGCCATGATCCATAATCCGATCCCCTGGCCTAATGGCGCGAAATGCGCAGCCTGTGTCACCTTTGATATGGATGCCGACAGCCTAATTCATATTGCCCACCCCAACAATGGGCACAGCCGGGTCTCAGCGATCTCCATGCTGCAATACGGGCCCCGCGTGGCGATACCGCGTATCGTTGAATCTTACCGCCAACTTGGCATCCGCCAGACGTTCTTTATCCCGGCGTGGTGTATAGAAAGTTATCCGGCTGCGATCGATATAATTTTGCGGGGCGGCCACGAAATAGCCCATCACGGCTTCTTGCACGAACATCCGCGCGAACTAACCGACGAAGAAGAGCTATACTGGCTGGACCGCGGCATTGAGGTCATTTTGCGTGCCACCGGAAAGCACCCACGTGGCTGGCGGGCGCCGCTTTACAACTTCTCACATCGCTCGGCGGATTTATTGGCGGAGCGCGGCTTTAGCTACGACGCTTCGCTGATGGGCGACGACCAGCCTTATCTTCTTGAGTGCGCTAGCGGTCGGCTGGTGGAACTTCCTTCGCACTGGGGAATGGATGACTGGCCGCAATACGTCCAGTCTATGGACCTCGAATACATGATGCCCATCCGCTCGCCCGAGCAGGGCCTGTTGCCCTTTGCGCAGGAATTCGAAGCCGCCGCCGCCTATGGCGGGCTCTGGGTGCCCGTCGTGCATCCATTCGCAACCGGAAGGTTGGCACGCTGGCATGTCTGGCATCGTTTTCTCGAGAGTCTTGTGACACGCGGCGATGTTTGGTTCGCGCCGATGGAGGAGATTGCCGCTCATGTGCAGGGGCTTGTCGCCAGCGGTGGTTGGCACCCTCGCATAGACTACTTGCCTTACTACACGGCACCAGTGCGGGTGCGATGATGAAAGGTCGATAAGAAATCGAACCGCCTTCGAGCTGACTGGACAGCCGCGACAAGCGGAACAAAGGGAGGGAGACTATGACTGATATGGACAAATCCTGGGCGCAGGAATTGCAGCGTCGCATCGGTCTGTACGACGAGTACGAAGCCAGCGGTCGGTGGCCTGGCAAGATGACCGCCTTGGACTACTTGGGATTGGCGGCTTTGGCTGTCGTTCTGGTGGTGGGTTTCAGCTTTTGGGGGCTATAAATGGCAAACTTGAACGCAGCCAACGCGGAAACGACAACCAGTCTTCAGGCTGAATACAGGGATGCTGCCGAACGCGGCGATCTTCCACTACTTCCCAGCGAGCGGCTCTGGGGATTTTGGGAATTCACTTATGCCAACTCAGCCTTGGCCATTGCAACCTGGGCTTTCCTTATCGGCGGCGCAATCGGTCTTTTCGTTGGGCCACGCGAAGGAATTGCCGCCATCATTATCGGGAACATCATTGGCGTTGTCCTAACAGCGCTCCCCACTTGCATGCCCGCCGGCAAGTACGGGGTAGAGCAGTTCACTGCTCTGCGCAGTCAGTTTGGGTCGAACGGCAGTCGACTGGTGTACTTTCTCGCCGTCGTATTTCTGACGATGGGCTGGCTCGCCGTGTTGGGCATGATGTTCGGCCGATCAATCGACGGCCTAACGGCTCTTGTCTCAGGAGGCGAGGCCTCGCCGATGGGGGCAAAGGTAACAGTGGCAGCGATCGGAGCGATCCTGTTGACCTGGTTCATTGTGGCAAAGGGGCCAACTTCGATCAAGTTCTTCAACATGGTTGTCTCGCCCGCTCTAGTCATCCTTATGGGATGGATGATGTATCTCATTCTCAGCCACCATTCTTTTGCCGATCTGATGGCGATGAAACCTCTCGCGCCCCCTTTCGAGGACAAAACACTGAACTTTATCATTGCCGTTGAGGTAAACTTGGCGGCCGGCTTTTCTTGGTGGCCCTACATCGGCAATCTGGGTCGCCTGACACGAAACGAACGTGTCGCGTTCTGGCCCAACATCGTCGGTATCTTTGGCGCCGCCTCGTTGGGCGAGGTCGTCGGTCTTCTTGGCTCTGTTGCTCTTGGCAACAGCGATCCCACGATCTGGATGGCACAAGTCGGTGGAGTTGCCGTCGGTGCTATTGCCCTTGGCTTCGTAGCCTTCGCCAACGTCACGTCGATGGCAAACATCCTTTACACCTCGGTTGTGGGCCTGCGGCAAATCGGAACAAGTGCCATCCGTTCGATCAGCTGGGAGGTTCTCCTCTTCCTCTTCTGCATAGTGCCAATCGGCCTCGTCCTGTTCTATCCGACGATGTATGACGGCTTCTTCATCTTCTTAGTCTGGACCTCAGCCCTGAACAGTGCGCTCGCAGGTATAGGCATCGCCGACTACTTCTTTCTGCGCAGACAGAAACTCGATCTGAATGCTTTGCATGGCGATCAGACGCGCACAACTTACCATTTTGCTGGAGGCTTTAATCCCATTGGGATCATAGCTCTTGTGGTGGGTTTCGTGGTTTACGTCGCAATCTTCAATCCCCAGACACTCGAGAGCATACCTGCATTCAAGTATCTGACTGCATCGCTGCCATCCTGCTTTGCCGCAGGGCTCGTGCACTATGTCCTGACCCGCCTTTTTGCGCGGGGCATGGGTTGGGGTGACTACCCCCAGCGCTGACTGGCAACTCGGCGGGGCCGAACCCCGCCGATC
>JBATMT010000680.1:0-5920 GCA_049289975.1 Paracoccaceae bacterium
CACGAGTGCTGTTCACGGTCTCGGAGAAGGTGTGCTTGCCTGCCTCAAAAACCGCCCTCTGGCCTTGCAGAACCTCAGAGACGGCGCTGTCACCGGCCGCAGCGGTATCCAACTCGGCGGGGAAAGACAGGCTGTCTTGCCCGAGCTGTTCGGCCTTCAGCCGCACCGCCCGTGCCTGCAACTCGATCAACTGATTGTGGGCAATGGCGAGGTCAGAGCGGATCTGGTTGCCCTCAAGCGACAAAAGCACATCCCCGGCCTTGACCCGATCCCCGTCGCGCACATGGATGGCCGCGACCACCCCGCCATCGGGATGCTGAATCACCTGGGCATGGGTCTCCAGATCAACCTGGCCGTTGGAGACGACCGCGCCCGCCATGGAACCAAAGAGGCCAAAGACGCCGATGCCAAGGAACAACAGCGCAACTGTGACCATCCCGATCAATGTGTGTTTGCGGATGCCCCAGTTCATAAGGCGTGACCGGACTGGCGGGAGATTGTCGGGGCCGGGGCTGCGGCCACCAGCTTGGCGTGATTGGCGACCGAGGCGCGCAGCACCTCATCACGTGGGCCGAAGGCGGTTGCCTGACCGTTCTTCAGCATGAGCAGGAGGTCGCATTCCGCCAGCGCCGCTGGTCGGTGGGCCATGATGATGGCAATGCGGCCCTGCGCCTTCATCTGCCGGATCGCGGCATTGATAGCATCCGACCCCGGCGCATCGAGGTTGGAGTTCGGCTCATCCAGCACCACGATCACCGGATCGTGGTACAGCGCACGGGCGAGCGCGATGCGCTGCTTCTGACCGCCGGAAAGCTTGGTGCCAGTCTGGCCGACCGGCGTGTCATATCCCTTGGGCAGGCCAAGGATCATCTGATGCGCCCCGGCGAGGGTGGCGGCGCGGATCACACTTTCCGAGTCGGGGTTTGTTTCCAGCCGGGCGATGTTCTCGCTGACCGTGCCGTCAAAAAGTACCACATCCTGCGGCAGATAGCCGACATAGCGGGCGAGCGCCTCGCTGTCATATTGGTCAAGCCGCGCCCCGTCGAGACGGATCTCGCCAGCCGCAGGTCGCCAGAGGCCGACCAGCGCTCGGGCCAGCGATGATTTGCCCGCCGCACTTTCGCCGATGACTCCAAGCGCCTGACCGGGCTCAATGGCCAGAGAGAGCCGCGCCAGGGTGGGTTTGGTCTCGCCAGGGGGCACCACGGTCAGCTCGGTGACTGCCAGACGTGCCTTTGGGGGCGCGAGCCTGGTCAGCGGGGCCCGACACTGAATGGTGGCCATCAGGGTCTTGAGCGAGGTCCAGCCTTTGCCCGCCCGAACCACCGAGGACCAGCCACCGACAAGCTGTTCAATCGGGGCCAGGGCGCGACCGAGCAGGATTGAGCTGGCGATCATGCCGCCCGACGTCATATCGCCCTGGATCACCAGCCAGGCGGCGAGCGCCAGCATCGCCGATTGCAGGAAAAGCCGGAGCGCCTTGACCACAGAGCCGAAGCTGCCGTTGCGGTCACTGAGGGTGATCTCGGCAATGAGCGCAGAATCCCGCTCCTTGCGCCATTTGGCAACAGCGGTCCCCGCCATGCCGAGGCTGCGCACCGTATCGGCATTGGTGCGGATCTGCTCGGCGATCCGCACCGAGCCAGCTGCGGTTCGGCTGGCAATCTCGGACGGCGCGCGGCTTGATCTCTGGTTGGCCAGCATCAGCATCACCAGCACCACTCCACCGCCGGTGGCAAGCCAGCCCATCGCCGGATGGAAGAGGAAAATCGCTGCCAGAAACATCGGGGCGAAGGGCAGATCGAAGATGGCGAAGGCCAAGGGCGAAGACAGGAATTTGCGCACCGCTTCGAGATCATAAAGCGCGGTGGCCGCTTCCTTCAGCGCCGAGGGCGGCGGCGCAAGGGTGGCCCGGAACACCGGCTCATCGAGATCGGACTGCAGTGCCGCCCCGATCCGCGCGCCGACCTGACCCCGGATCAGATCCAACAGCCCCATCGCCCCATAAAGGCCCACCACCAGCACCAGCAAAAGCAGCAGCGTCGGCTCCGACCGGCTCGGCAGCACCCGGTCATAGACCTGCAGCATGAACAAGGATCCGGTCAGCCCCAAGAGGTTCACGAAGGTCGTGAACAGACCCAGCATGACGATCGCCGGGATGTGTTTGCGGGTGGCGGCTGAGAGGGGCGAGGCCAGGGGATTGGCGGATTGGGGGGCAATCATGTTGAGAAATTCAATTCCATTGAATGAGATATGAACTGTAGCGACATGTGAAAGTGATTTTTGTTGATACTATGGCAAATCTGCAGAAAACGGCTTTTGCCTTTGCTCAACCGATGCGCCCGCAACATTACGGCGGGCGCATCATTGCGATCAAACGAACAGGAAGTCGTCCGTGGCAAGGGTTATCGGCGCGAGCCCATCGAGCACGATGGAGTTGGCCCCAAGCGTGACGGTCACAGCCGTGGTGCCGTTACCTGTTATGGTGAAGTCAGCAAAGCTATGAGCGACGTTCAGACCAAAAGACAGATGATCGACACCATCCTCATAATCGGACACGACGTCGTTGCCAAAGTTTATGTCGGTAAAGCGAATGATATCGGCACCCGCACCACCGACCAGAATGTCAGAACCGGTTCCGCCGTTCAGCAGATCATTTCCGACACCGCCGTAGAGCAGGTCGGTCCCATCATTGCCGGTAAGTGTGTCATCGCCCGCAAGCCCATAGAGGTTATTGGAGCTGTTATCGCCCGTAAGATCATCGGCGAATGCCGATCCTTCGAGCGCCTCGATGCCGGAGAGAATATCACCATTCTCTTCACCCCCGGCAACGCCCACCTGGCCAGTGCTGGTCAAAAGGCTGACTTTCACCCCTTGCGTTGATTGATAATAGCTCGCGATATCCACCCCGGCGCCACCGATCAGAACATCCGCACCGGTCCCGCCGATGAGATGATCGTCACCATTTCCGCCCGATAGGCTGTCATTGCCCCCCAGACCATAAATAGTGTCCAGAAAGCCGGTGCCGACAATAGTGTCATTGCCGCCGCCGCCGCCTGTGCGGGTTCGAAGCAGTATTGTATCATGTGTCCAGTTCGTGCCGTCACTCAGCTGGATCGATTCAATGCCGTACCCGGCGGTGGTAGACAGGAGGAAATTTGTTACTGTCAGCGTTTCGGTGCCGACCGCACTCAATATGTCGAGCTTCAAGTCATTGCCAGAACGCCAGCAGCTGACAACATCGCTGGCGATTGCATCGACCAAATACAAAGTGTCGGTCTCGAGAAGCGACGCGGAACTGTCAAGGATGGTGTCATTGCCGTCGCCTTTTGACCATTTATATGAGTCATTGCCATTGCCGCCAACCAAGCTGTCGACGCCTTTGCCGCCGATCAAAAGATCATCACCGTCGTTTCCAACAAGTGTGTCTGCGCCATCAAGCCCATAGAGATTATCGCGATAGTTGGTGCCAAGGAGGCTGTCGTTGCCAGTGGTGCCGTTGACCACCGTGTTGGCAAAAATGTCTATCAACTGCCAGGTCACGCCATCGCTGAAAGAAATCACCTCAATGCCCTTGCCCCCGGCAACCGTGGCGGGGAATTTAGTGTTGACCGTGATGACTTCTGTAACCGGAGTGCCGGGGATCGAGATAAGAAGGTCCTTGCTGCCGTTTACGCGCGTGAGTTGGACCTCTGTCGACTTCACGTCGGTAAAGGCCAATGTGTCGGTTTCTAACAACGAGTTCGAAGAGTCACTGATTGTGTCATTGCCGTCACCGCGCGACCAGCGATAGGTATCGCTTCCACTCACGCCGTCGAGAAAATCACTGCCCGTGCCACCGACAAGGAAATCATCTCCAGCATTGCCAGTGAGCGTATCATTGCCAGCAAGCCCATAGAGATTGTCGGCATAGCTGGTGCCGGTCAGGCTGTCGTTTCCGGCGCCAGTGCCATTGCTGACCGACGTGGCCGCGAGGATATCTTCAAGCGTCCAGACAACACCGTTGCTGAACTCTATCTGTTCGACCCCATAGCCAAGGGAGGGGCTGGAAAACCGGTTGGCGACGGTGATGGTTTCGCCCGTGGCCGCAATGGTAATGAGCAGGTTGTTGCTGCCGCTCGCCCGTGCCAGCGCCACACCGGTTGAGGTCACATCTGTCAGAACCAGCCGGTCAAGCTCTGTCCCGGTGTCCCAGGTATCGTTGATGAGGTCGTTACCGTCGCCCCGGCTCCAGATATAGGTGTCGCCACCGCCGGCGCCGTCCATCGTGTCTGCGCCGGCTCCGCCGACGATTGTATCGTCACTATAGCCTGCACTGATAGAATCGCTGCCGCCGCCCCCGGTAATGCTGTCCCGGAAATCCCAGCCGGTCAGGGTGTCGGCATTGCTCGTCCCGGTTGTCGCAATCGTTGCCGCAGACAGGTCGATGAATTTCTTGGTGACGCCGTCACTGAAGCTGATGACCTCGACGCCATCTTTGCGGCCAATGAAGTTGAACTGAGACGCAACTGTAATCTGCTCGCCGTTGCTGACGGTCAGGATCAGATCCGTCACAGTCTTGGAGATTGTGACATTTCCCGACGCAACATTGGTGAAAATCAGCGAATCCACATCGGCGCTTTGTGATCCCGGCACATCCGAGATCCGGTCATTCCCATCGCCAAGGGACCATTCATAACGGTCGCTTCCGGCACCGCCAACGAGCGTATCGACACCGGTTCCGCCGACCAGAAGATCATCACCAGCGCCGCCGCTGATGCTGTCGAGGCCCGCAAAACCATAAAGATTGTCGGCCAGCGCTGACCCCGTGAGAATGTCATCTCCTGGGCCGCTGCCGGCGGTGATCGCCCGGGACTGAAGATCATCAGATGTCCAGATGACGCCGTCTGCAAAGACGATTTTTTCGATACCCGCCCCGGCGCTGCCGCTGAATTGATTGCTGATGGTCAGTATTTCTGTGCCACCGGAGATCGCGATCAGAAGATCGACGCCGCCATTGGCGCGGGTGAGGGTAACATTGGCCGAGCTGACGTCGGCAAGGCGCAATGTGTCATATTCCGTCGCGACAAGCGACGTTTCAGTGAGAGTGTCATTTCCATCGCCGCGCAGCCAGACGTAAGTATCACTGCCAACCCCACCGTCCAGAGTATCGCTGCCAGCCCCGCCTGTCAGAATATCATCTCCGGCACCGCCTGCGATGGAATCGTTGCCGGCCAGCCCAAGAAGATTGTCATGGAAGGTCGTGCCGGTCATCGTGTCGGCACCCGGCGTCCCACTAGACTGGGTCCGATCCAGAATATCGACCAACGACCAGACCGTCCCATCCTGGAAGGAAATCGCCTCAATACCAACCCCGGACGTCGGACCTGTGAATCGCGAGGTTACGGTCAGTGTTTCAGTTCCGGTTGTGCCCGTAATGGTGATCAGCAGATCGTTGCTGCCCTGGGTCCGGCTGAGGACGACATCAGCGGGCAGGGCATTTGACAAAACAAGTGTGTCGAGCTCAGTGACAGACGTTCCGGTATCATTGATCGTGTCGTTGCCGTCGCCTTTTGTCCAAATGTAGCTGTCATTCCCGCCGCCGCCGTCGAGAGAGTCATTCCCCATACCCCCAAACAACTTGTCATCACCAGTATTGCCACCAAGCGTATCATTGCCCGCGTAGCCATAGAGGTTGTCTTGGAGAAGCGTTCCACTGACGCTGTCCGCGCCGTTCGTGCCCAGAAGGTTTGTGCGGGCAAAAATTTCATCTAGTGACCAGCTAACCCCATCACTAAATGCGATTTGCTCAATCCCGACACCTGAAGTTGGCCCCGTGAAGCAGCCCACGACTTGAATTACCTCACCTGTCGCAGAAACCGTTATGGTCAGATCCATGCTTCCAATCGCGCGGGTGAGAACAACCCCCGAGGATGTAACA
>JBATMT010000681.1:0-5389 GCA_049289975.1 Paracoccaceae bacterium
CGGCTGCATGGTGAACGGCGCCGGTCTGGCGATGGCCACCATGGACATCATCAAGCTCTACGGGGCGGAACCTGCCAACTTCCTCGACGTGGGCGGCGGCGCGACGAAGGAGAAGGTGACGGAAGCCTTCAAGATCATCACCTCCGATCCGAACGTGAAGGGCATCCTCGTCAATATCTTCGGCGGCATCATGCGCTGTGACATCATCGCCGAGGGCGTGATTGCGGCCGTCAAGGAAGTGGGCCTGAAGGTGCCGCTGGTCGTGCGGCTTGAGGGCACGAACGTGGAGTTGGGCAAGGATATCATCCGCAAGTCCGGCCTGAACGTGATTGCCGCCGATGACCTGAAGGACGGCGCGCAGAAGATCGTGAAGGCGGTACGGGGATGATGGCGTGGTTCTGACGGCAGACGAGATCAGGAACTTTGATGCGCGAGGGGCCAGAGTTTGTAGGAGCTTGGCCAGCCCCTATTATAGTTGCTATTTCGAGTTTATCGGCCCAAATGACGAACTCTCCGATGCTGCTTTCCCAAAGTATGTGTATCGCTATTTGGACCATGAACAATATGCTGATGATTTAGTGACGAGAGGGACACTCAAACTTGGCTCTCTCCTAAAATATCGTGATCGAGAAGCGTACGGCGATACAAGACACGATGAGAAGGAAGGCCAAGCAGGTTTTCTGTCAAAATTAGATGGCGGCCTTTTTAATGGTTTTCCCTATCAATATAGTGCCATCTCCCAGGATTGTTGGGTGCTTTGCACATCACTTTCTTGCAGCAATGAGGTTGCCAAACGCTTTCAATCGGATTTTTGCGTAAGAATTACGCTGCGTCCATTTGCGATAGCGCTGGCAGGCGCTATGGCCCAAAGATCGGATGTCGGAGGAGCGGGGATAGTTCGCTATTCAGTTTATGCTGGCGGCGAAAATGTTGTCTCTAGTTCTCGTGCAAAGCCCGCTTTCGCTCGGATGCACAAACGGTCGACTTACCTCGCCGAAAAAGAACTTAGGATTTGGTTTGAATCCCGCGCGCACCGGGACACAAGCCGTGAAGTTGAACTTCGTGGCCGAAACCCGAGCGGTAAACCGACTAATGTCGAGCCGTCTCTTTTGACCTGCAGCGACCTCTCGCGCTTCTGCAAGCGCGTCTCCATCCATTAGACAATAGGAAGAAAGCGTCATGTCAGTCCTCGTCAACAAGAACACCAAGGTCATCTGTCAGGGCATCACCGGGAGCCAAGGCACTTTTCACACCGAGCAGGCGATTGCCTATGGCACGCGAATGGTCGGTGGCGTGACGCCCGGCAAGGGTGGGACCGATCACCTTGGTCTGCCGGTCTTCAACTCGGTGCATGAGGCGATTGCCAAGACCGGGGCGAATGCGTCGGTCATCTATGTGCCGCCGCCCTTTGCCGCCGACTCGATCCTTGAAGCGATCGATGCGCAGATCCCGCTGGTGGTGGCGATCACCGAAGGCATTCCGGTTCTGGACATGATGCGCGTCAAGCGGGCGCTGGAAGGGTCTAAGACCACGCTGATCGGGCCGAACTGCCCCGGCGTGATGACGCCTGACGAATGCAAGATCGGCATCATGCCGGGCAATATCTTCAAGCGCGGCTCGGTTGGCGTTGTCAGCCGGTCGGGAACGCTTACCTATGAAGCTGTGAAACAGACATCCGATGTAGGTCTTGGCCAGTCCTCGGCCGTGGGTATTGGCGGCGACCCGATCAAGGGTACCGAACATATCGATGTGCTGGAATGGTTCCTTGCCGACCCCGAGACGCAATCGATCATCATGATCGGCGAGATCGGCGGCGCGGCCGAGGAAGAAGCGGCGCAGTTCCTGAAGGACGAAAAGAAGCGTGGCCGCTGGAAGCCGACCGCAGGGTTCATCGCCGGCCGTACCGCGCCGAAAGGCCGCCGCATGGGCCATGCGGGTGCAATCGTCGCCGGTGGCAAGGGCGATGCCGAAAGCAAGATCGAGGCAATGAAGAGCGCCGGCATCATCGTGGCCGACAGCCCGGCTGGTCTGGGCGAGGCAGTGCTTAAGGCGATTGGGTGAGGCACGACTCAATGAAACGAACCGCTATCCTTTCATCCTGTGTGCTTTTGCTGTTGGCCGGGTGCCAACCTACAACGGACGAAGCTCCTGCAGTTTCGTCCGTCTCTAAGCCGCAGATATCAGATGCGATAATCGCCATGATGAAACTCGGCCCGGAATACGTCGTTCTCTATGATACGCGTCAAATGGATCGCGCAGGGCTGGAAGTCTTTGCGCGAGATTTCTGCGCAAAAAAGGGCAGTCGTATCAAATCGCTTGAATATCGTCCGATAGCGCATCCCGACCAGCTACCAAACTCCGGCAAAGCCGGTTTCGAATGCACCTAGAATTTGCACAGCAAACGTCCACCGTGAAGGACACGTCATGACCGAACATTCTCCCAATGACCAATTCCACGCCTCGTCGTTCCTGCAAGGGGCCAATGCGGGTTACGTGGAACAGATGTATGCCCGCTATGCCGCCGATCCGAATGCGGTCGACGCTTCGTGGGCGAGCTTCTTCGGATCGCTTGGCGACGACGAGCGTGACGTGCGCAAGGAGGCCGAGGGCGCATCGTGGGGGCGGGCAGACTGGCCTCCCGTGCCGCGCGACGACCTGACAGCGGCGCTGACCGGGGAATGGCAGACCGACGCCAAGGCGGCGGGCGAGAAGATCAAGGCCAAGGCCACCGATGCCGGCGTGCAGATCAGTGACGAACAGCTCAAACGCGCCGTGCTCGACAGCCTGCGGGCTCTGATGATCATTCGCGCCTACCGTATCCGGGGCCATCTGGCGGCTGATCTGGACCCGCTGGGCATCACCGAGCGCGGCAATCACCCCGAGTTGGAACCGTCCTCGTACGGCTTCACCGAAGCCGACATGGACCGGCCGATCTTCATCGACAATGTGCTGGGGCTGACTCATGCCTCGATGCGGCAGATCATCGATATCGTTAAGCGCACCTACTGTGGCACTTTCGCGTTGCAGTACATGCATATCTCGGACCCCGAGCAGGCCGGTTGGCTGAAGGAGCGGATCGAGGGCTACGGCAAGGAAATCTCGTTCACGCGCGAAGGCAGGAAAGCGATCCTGAACAAGCTGGTGGAGGCCGAGGGCTTCGAGAAGTTCCTGCATGTCAAGTACATGGGCACCAAACGGTTTGGTCTGGACGGTGCCGAGGCTCTGATCCCGGCGATGGAGCAGATCGTCAAGCGCGGCGGTAATCTGGGCGTGAAGGAGATCGTCTTCGGGATGCCGCACCGTGGCCGCCTGAGCGTGTTGGCCAACGTGCTGATGAAGCCCTACCGGGCGATTTTCAACGAATTCCAGGGCGGCAGCTTCAAGCCCGACGAGGTCGATGGCTCGGGTGACGTGAAATATCACCTCGGCGCCTCCAGCGACCGGATCTTTGACGGCAATTCCGTTCACCTGTCGCTGACGGCAAACCCCTCTCACCTTGAGGCGGTCAATCCGGTGGTGCTGGGCAAGGTGCGTGCCAAGCAGGACCAGTATTCGGACCTTGAACGTCAGCAGGTTCTGCCGATCCTGCTTCATGGCGATGCGGCTTTTGCCGGACAGGGCGTCGTGGCCGAATGCTTTGGCCTTTCGGGTCTGCGCGGTCACCGTACCGGCGGCACGATCCATATCATCGTGAACAACCAGATCGGCTTCACCACGGCTCCGTCGTTCAGCCGCTCGTCCCCCTACCCTACCGACATTGCCCTGATGGTCGAGGCACCGATCTTCCACGTCAACGGTGATGACCCGGAAGCCGTGGTACATGCCGCCAAGGTCGCGACCGAGTTCCGCCAGAAGTTCCACAAGGATGTCGTGATCGACATCTTCTGCTACCGCCGCTTTGGTCACAACGAAGGCGACGAGCCGATGTTCACCAACCCGGCGATGTACACGCGCATCCGCAAGCAAAAGACCACGCTTCAGCTTTACACCGAACGTCTGGTTGCCGACGGGCTGATCCCCGAAGGCGAGATCGAGGACATGAAGGCGGCCTTCCAGGCCAAGCTGAACGAGGAGTTCGAGGTCGGCAAGGACTACAAGCCCAATCGTGCCGACTGGCTCGACGGGCGCTGGGGCCGGATGAAGACCAAGGATCTGGACAATTACCAGCGCGGCGAGACCTGGATCAAGCCGGAGACGATGGCCGAAGTCGGCAAGGCGCTGGTCCGGGTGCCGGAAGGGTTCGACCTGCACAAGACGGTCGGGCGGCTTCTGGACGCAAAGACCAAGATGTTTGAAACCGGCAAGGGCTTTGACTGGGCGACGGCCGAGGCCTTGGCCTTTGGTTCGCTTGTGACTGAGGGGTTCCCGGTGCGCCTGTCCGGTCAGGACTGCACACGCGGCACTTTCAGCCAGCGCCACTCGGCGTTTGTCGATCAGACCACCGAAGAACGGCACTATCCGCTGAACCATATCCGCGCCGGTCAGTCACGCTATGAAGTCATCGACTCGATGCTGTCGGAATATGCGGTGCTGGGCTTTGAATATGGCTACTCGCTGAGCGAACCAAACGCGCTGACGCTGTGGGAGGCGCAGTTCGGCGACTTTGCCAATGGTGCACAGATCATGTTCGATCAGTTCATCAACTCGGGCGAGTCCAAGTGGCTTCGGATGTCGGGGCTGGTCTGCCTGTTGCCGCATGGCTTTGAAGGTCAGGGGCCAGAGCATTCGTCGGCCCGTCTGGAACGGTTCCTGCAATTGTCGGCGCATGACAACTGGATCGTCGCCAACTGCACGACGCCAGCGAACTACTTCCACATCCTGCGTCGCCAGTTGCACCGTGACTTCCGCAAGCCGCTGATCCTGATGACGCCGAAATCGTTGCTGCGCCATCCGATGTGCATCTCGGAGGCCGAGGATTTCACCAACGGCTCCTACTTCCACCGCGTTCTGTGGGACGATGCGCAGAAGGGTCATTCCGACCTGACGCTGAAGCCTGACAACAAGATCAAGCGGGTCGTTATGTGTTCGGGCAAGGTCTACTACGACCTTCTGGCCGAGCGCGATGCGCGCGGGCAGGACGACACCTATCTTCTGCGTGTCGAACAGCTTTACCCGGTTCCCGGCAAGTCGCTGCGCACCGAACTCAGCCGCTTCAAGAACGCGGAATGGGTCTGGTGTCAGGAAGAGCCGAAGAACCAGGGCGCGTGGTTCCATATGGAGCCCGAACTGGAAGTGATCCTGACCGAGATCGGCGCCAAGCATAAGCGGGCGCGCTATGCGGGCCGCGTGGCGTCTGCCTCGCCGGCGACGGGTCTCGCCAGCCGCCACAAATTCGAACAGGAAACCCTTGTGAAAGAGGCTCTGGGCTAAGGCCCCGACGCCCCCGGAC
>JBATMT010000682.1:0-7391 GCA_049289975.1 Paracoccaceae bacterium
CGCCGGTCACGCCCTTGAGCGGGGAGTTGTCGTCGTAGCCCATCCACACGCCTACAACGTAGTCGGCGGTGAAACCGATAAACCATGCATCTCGCGCCGCCTGAGTTGTTCCGGTCTTGCCCGCGGCTTGCCATCCGTCCAGCTTTGCGCGCCGTCCGGTGCCACGTTCAATTACCTGATTCATCATGTATGTCAGTTGGCGCGCAGCCGTCTCGGAAATCACCCGCTCGCCAATACCGCCTTCCTGACCCATGAGCGGAGTGTCGTCGCCCTGAATGCGCAGGTCGATCAGGCCATAGGGCTTCACGGAAGAACCACCGTTGAGGATGCCCGCATAGGCGCCTGTCATCTCGATAAGTGTCGATTCCGACACGCCAAGTGCCAACGCCGGGCCATTAGCGAGGTCAGAGGCAAAGCCGAAGTCGGAGGCAACCTTGCGCACTGCGTCAAGCCCGACGACCTGAGACAGGCGAACGGTGGCGGTGTTGACCGAATGGACCAGCGCGTCGGTCATGGTAATCATGCCCATGAAGTCGGGATCATAGTTCTTTGGTGACCAGTTGCCCGATCCTTTGACAAAGATAGTCAGAGGAGCATCCTCGATGATGGTATTCATGTCGAAGCCCTGATCAAGCGCTGCCGCATAGACGAAAGGTTTGAAGGTCGATCCTGTCTGTCGCAGTGCCTGCGTTGCACGGTTAAAGGCCCCTGAGACTTGCGATTCGCGCCCACCTACCATCGCCCTCACCGCGCCATCGGCCGACATGACCACAATGGCGGCTTCGGCCTTCGAGCCATCCTTGACCTTGGTGGCAAAGACATCCGCAAGAGCCTGTTCGGCTTCCTTCTGGATCTTCTGGTCCAGTGTGGAGCGGATCACGACGTCTTCCGTTGTGTCGTTGGTCAGGAAGGCCGGGCCGGTCTCCATCACCCAGTCTGCAAAATAGCCACCTGCACGCGCCTGAGCCGCCTGAGACAGTTTGGCGGGATGAGCAATGGCGTCTTCATATTGTGCGTCGGTGAGATAGCCCTGATCTCGCATCAGGCCCAGCACGACGGCAGCCCGGTCGCGCGACCGTTCGATCTTGTTGGTCGGCGCATAGTAGGAGGGCGCTTTCAGTAGCCCGGCCAGCATTGCTGCTTCGGCGGGACCGACCTCGTTCGCCGACTTGCCGAAATATCGTTGGCTGGCTGCTTCGAAACCGCGTGCACCTGCGCCCAGATATGCACGGTTCAGGTAGAGTGTCAGGACGTCATGCTTGCCGTATTTGGCCTCGAGAGCCATCGAGAAGGGGATTTCCTTGAGCTTGCGCTTGATCCCGCCTGATCGGCAATCTTCTTCGTAGTCGGCCTCCGACTTCCACTTGGTCTGGTCGTAGGGAACGCCAAGGCAGATGAGCTTGGCCACCTGCTGCGTGATGGTTGAGCCGCCGTTGCCTTCAAATGGTCCGCGTCCTTCGGACATGTTGATGCGCACAGCGCTGGCTATACCACGCGGGCTGATGCCGAAGTGCCGGTAAAAACGCTTGTCTTCGGTAGCTATGATAGCGTCGCGCAAGAACGGCGAAACCGTATCGGCTGTGATCTGGCCACCAAACGTTTCGCCGCGCCAGGCAAAGACCTTGCCGTCACGATCAAGCAAAGTAACCGAGCCGCGCGCTCGGGCGTCGATAAGCGACTCCAGTGGTGGAAGCTGGGCGTAATAGTAATAGGTGATACCGAAAAGGATCATCCCTGCAAACAGGCCGACGCGCCAGCCGATTCCCCAGATCAGGCGGAAGAAGAACCGGAAGATGCCAGCCAGCAAGCGCATGATGATGTTGCCACCCCCACCTCCACGACCGGACCCAGACGTGCGTTTGGGGCGTGGCGCGCGCTGCTTAGGCGCCTGCTTCTTTTGCGTTTGTGCGGCACGATTAGCCGGGTAACGCCGATCAGCGATCAAAGGGGACTTTTTACCGCCCGAACCTGCCATCTGTACTGCTCTCTCGGTGTCGTTCTTATGGTTTTGTCCGAACCATAACCTGTACGCGCAGAAATGTGGAGATGAACGTCCCGTCGATTCGCTTCACGTTGAGATGAAAAAACAGGCGCGACATGCACTGTTAGCGCAAAAACTCATCATTTCCCGGTAATGACGTCCCTGAATGGCCCGTCCAACTTGCGATGCCGCAGCGCAGCAAGATCAATTCACGATGGAAGCCGGGCACACGCCTCGGCAGTGCGTGGAAGGAGACAGGGGTGAAACTGATTATCGCCGCAATCAAACCCTACAAGCTCGACGAAGTCCGTGAAGCCCTGACCGCAATTGGTGTCCGGGGCATGATGGTTTCCGAGATCAAGGGTTTCGGCACTCAGTCGGGGCATACGGAAATCTATCGCGGCGCCGAGTACTCGGTGAATTTCGTGCCGAAGGCGAAGCTCGAAATCGCGGTCGCCGATGCGCTCGCCGATGAGGTTGTCGAAACCATCGCCCGCACTGCACGCACCGACAAGATCGGTGACGGCAAGATATTCGTTCTCGACCTTCAGCAGGCACTTCGCGTGCGCACCGGTGAGACCGGCGACGACGCGTTGTGACAATCGGCCAGATCAAAGGAAACCACAGATGAAACTCAAATATCTTCTACCCGCGCTGGCCACGCTGCTGGTCGCGGCCCCGGCATTCGCGCAGGATGCGGCACCAGTGATGGACAAGGGCGACGTGGCCTGGATGATGACATCAACGGCACTTGTGCTGTTCATGACTATCCCAGGCCTTGCGTTGTTCTACGGCGGTCTGGTGCGCAGCAAGAACATGCTGTCCGTCCTGATGCAGACCACACTTATCGCTGCACTGGTCATGGTGCTGTGGGTGATCTACGGTTATTCGGTCACCTTTGGCGGTGGCACCAGTCCCTACTGGGGCGGCTTCGGCAAGCTCTTCCTCAAAGGTGTGACGCCTGAAAGCATGTCGGCCACCTTCAGCGCCGGATACGTCATTCCGGAATATGTGTTCATCGTGTTCCAGATGACTTTCGCGGCCATCACGCCCGGCCTGATCATCGGCGCTTTTGCTGAGCGGGTCAAATTCTCGGCAGTGCTGCTGTTCTGCGGCCTCTGGGTCACCTTTGTCTACTTCCCGGTTGCCCACATGGTCTGGGACGTTTCGGGCCTGATCTTCACGATGGGTGCCATCGACTTCGCTGGCGGGACGGTCGTTCACATCAATGCTGGCGTTGCCGCACTGGTGGCCTGCCTTGTCATCGGCAAGCGCATTGGGTTCGGCAAGGAAAACATGGCTCCGCACTCGATGGTGATGACCATGATTGGTGCCTCGATGCTGTGGGTTGGATGGTTCGGCTTCAACGTCGGGTCCAACCTCGAAGCCAATGGTGGAGCCGGTCTGGCGATGATCAACACCTTCATCGCGACGGCAGCGGCAACACTGGCCTGGTCGGCCATTGAAGCGATCCAGCGCGGCAAGGCTTCGATGCTGGGTGCGGCATCGGGCATGGTTGCTGGCCTTGTCGCCATCACCCCTGCTTGCGGCACGGTCGGTCCGATGGGCGGCATCATCCTGGGTATCGTCGTGGCGGCTGTCTGCTACTTCTTCGTGACGGTCGTGAAGAACAAGTTCGGCTATGACGACAGTCTGGACGTGTTCGGGGTCCACGGTATTGGCGGGATCATCGGCGCAGTTGGCACCGGCATCCTGTCAGCAGGAAGCCTTGGTGGTGTCAAAGGTGACGACTACTCGATCGCTGGCCAGACCATGATCCGGATCGAAGCGGTCATCATCACGATCCTCTGGACAGCCATCGGTTCGTTCATCCTGCTCAAGCTGGTGGACATGGTTGTGGGCCTGCGTGTCGATGCCGACAGCGAACGTCAGGGGCTCGACCTTACCTCACATGGCGAAAGTGCTTACCACGGTTGATCCGCCGGTCAGCCAAAAGGAAAGGCGGGGTTTCGGCCCTGCCTTTTTCTATTACGGCACCACTGCGCTTCAGATCCCGACAGCCAGAATGGCGCGCGCGAGGATCGGAACGGTGGTCTTGTTCAGTCCGGCGATGTTCAAGCGGCTATCGCCGACCATGTAGATGCCATGCTCGGCTCGCAAACGCTCTACCTGCTCGGGCGTTGCGCCAAGGCGAGAGAACATGCCGCGATGCTGGGCGATGAAGCCAAAGCGGTCGGATCCAGCGAGGGTTTGCAATTCCAACGCGAGTTGCGAGCGCAAGGCCAGCATGTTGTTACGTATCTCTTCCAGCTCGGCACGCCAGTCAGCACTGAGCTTGTCGTCGCCCAGAATCGTGGTGACGATTCGCGCTCCGTGATCGGGCGGGAAGGAGTAGTTCTGGCGGTTCAGCCATGCGAGGGTGCCTTGCGTGACATCGCGACGCGAAGGATCGGACAACGCCATCAACAGGCCGGTTCGTTCGCGATAAATGCCGAAGTTCTTCGAGCAGGACGCGGCGATCAGCACCTCGGGCAGGCGCGATGCGATAAGCCGTGTTCCGGCCGCGTCTAAATCCAGCCCGTCGCCGAACCCCTGATAGGCGAGATCGATCAACGGCAGTGCGCCAGTTGTCTCAAGCAGCGTCGCAACCTCGGCCCATTCCGGAAGCGTCAGGTTCGCACCCGTCGGGTTGTGGCAGCAGCCATGCAACAGCACCACGTCACCGGACTTCAAGCCTTTCAGGTCATCCACCATTCCCGCGAAGTCGACACCGCGTGTTTCGGCATCAAAATAGCGGTAGGACCGCATCGGGATGCCAAGATAGGCGAGGACCGAAATATGGTTCGGCCACGTCGGATCGGAAACCCAGACCGTGGCGTTGGGCGAGGCCAGTCGAATGAGTTCAAACGCCTGACGAATGGCGCCAGTCCCACCGGGGGTAGCGGCGGCTGAAATACGATCTGTTCCAACCGTATCCGCAAGGATCATCTTGCCCAGCGCCGCAGCAAACGCGGGCTCTCCGGCCAAAGCGGTATAAGTCTTGGTCTTTTCAGATTGGCACAGCCGCTCTTCCGCCGCGCGTACGGCGCGCATTATGGGGGTGAGCCCCGTCGCGTCCTTGTAGACGCCCACACCAAGGTCGATCTTGTCGGTGCGAAGGTCAGCGCGATACTGACCCATGAGTTGCAAGATCTTGTCCGCAGGTTGCGGCTTCAGGGCATTGAACATCGGTTTCTCCGTTCCGGCAGTTTAGTCGCGGGCAACTTTCAGGTCGTTGTACATACCCCATTCCGCCCACGATCCGTCGTAAAGCGAATGGTCCAGCTTGCCCATCCGCTCGAGCGCGAGGTTCAGGACCGAAGCGGTGACGCCTGATCCGCAAGACGTAATGACCGGTTTCTTCATATCCACACCGGCATCGGCAAATACTTTCGCCAAGGCTTCAGGCGATTTCATCGTGCTATCGGCATTAAGGACCGTCTTGAAGGGCACGTTCTTTGCCTTTGGGATGTGACCCGAACGCAGGCCTTGCCGGGGTTCGTGCTCTTGTCCCAAGAAGCGGCCGGGACTGCGAGCATCGACAATTGAATAATCACCAAGCTTGGCTGCCGCCGCAACCTGCGTGACGTCCTTGATCAGGTGTGCCTGCCGCTGGACTGTCATGTGTCGGTCGCGCACGATTGGAGGCATGTCTTCGATCGGACGCCCCTCGGATCGCCATTTCGGAAAACCACCGTCAAGCACGGCAACGTCCTGCTTGCCCATCAGGCGGAACGTCCACCACACGCGGGCGGCAGAAAACAGACCGGCGCCATCATAGATCACCACCTGATGACCATCGCCGACACCCATCGCGCGCATGCGGCTGATGAACATTTCCGGGGTTGGGGCCATATGCGGCAGACCAGAGCGCTTGTCCGAAATTTCCTCGATGTCGAAGAAGCGGGCACCGGGAATATGCGCTTCGTTGTATTCCGCTTTGGCGTCACGGGCCATGTCAGGCAGATACCACGAAGCGTCCAGAATCCGAAGATCCGGGTCTTTGAGGTGCGTCTCCAGCCAAGCGGTGGAAACCAGGGTTCTCGGATCATCTGCTGACATGTTGGCCTCTTCTCGGATCACGTCGAATTATCCGGGACCTGCGGCCAGAGGCAAGCCAAACCTTGCCAAAGTGAAGCAAGTGGCGCGATCAGACCGCGCCACCTGTCTGCTTTAGGATTTGGCCATCGCGTTGCGGATGACGCCAATCATCGCCATCAGCACGCCACCGCCGACGCCACCCGAGGCGACGGACGAGATGATCGAGCCGATATCCATGCCGCCGGCTGCTGCTGCCCCGCCGCCGCCAAGCAATGCACCGAGAATCTGCTGGCCCAATCCGCCGCCGATGATACCGGCGATGGAGTTGCCCAGCGGGCCGAGGTCGAGGTTCTTGAGGATCTTTGCGATGCCGTTTCCACCGGCAGCGCCAGCGATCAGGCTGATGATCAGCTGTTCCATAGGTACTCGTTCCTTCCTGTCGGGCCGTTGTTGAAAAGCTCCGGCTGTCCGGCCCACACCCACCGGATGCCTGGAACCTGCCACGAAAAGCCAATCACGGCAATTGATTACAGGGGGGAACTTTCGTCAGCCTTGTTTCAGAAGGCGCTGCTTCTGGCGGTTCCAGTCGCGCTTGGCCTCGGTTTCCCGCTTGTCTGCGGCCTTCTTGCCCTTTGCGATGCCGATCTTGAGCTTCACCCGCCCGCGGTCGTTGAAATACATCACCAGTGGCACAAGTGTCATGCCTTCGCGGCCCGTGGCCTGCCAAAGCCGCGACAACTCCTTGCGCGACACAAGCAATTTACGCCGCCTGCGCTCTTCGTGGCCAAACACACCCGCCTGCTTGTAGGCGGCGATATAGCTGTTGATCAGCCACAACTCGCTCTGTTCGACGGACGCATAGCTTTCGGCAATATTCGACTGCCCGGTCCTGAGCGACTTTACCTCGGACCCGGTCAGCATGATCCCGACCTCGAGATCGCTCTCGATGAAATAGTCAAACCGCGCCCGGCGGTTTTCGGCAATGACTTTGTAGTTGGTGTCGGGTTTCTCGGCCATGATCGCGTTGAGATAGGCGACAGAGGACGCCAAGTCCAGAAGCACGGAGAAACATTGCCCTCGGGCGCTTGCTGTTCAGGAATAGCTCCGGACGAGAGCACCGGACAAAAGTGTCCAGCCGTCGGCGACCACGAAGAACGCAAGCTTGAAGGGCAGCGACACGATGGCGGGCGGCACCATCATCATCCCCATCGACATCAGCAGGGCCGACACGACGAGGTCGATGATCAGGAAGGGCAGGAAGATCAGAAAACCGATCTCGAATGCGCGGGATACTTCAGAGAGCATGAATGCCGGAATCAAAAGCGAGAAAGGTGCGCTTTGCCCATCCACGATCTGCGCGGTGTCGGTG
>JBATMT010000683.1:0-2540 GCA_049289975.1 Paracoccaceae bacterium
GAATGGGCCAAGGCCACCATGGGCGACGCCGCTGCAAGCGCCAAGATCGCCATGCTCGACCTCGCCGTCGCACAGCCGTCGGTTGACGTTCTGCGTGACCAGGGCTTCCTGCAAGGCTTCGGCATCGACCTCGGCGACGCCAACAAGTGGGGCGACGAAACCGACCCGCGCATCGTTGGCCACGAAGTCACCTCGGGCAACGAAGAAGGCGGCCTGAAAGCGATGGAAACCCTCCTCGCCAAGGATGCCGACATCAACGTCGTCTATACGATCAACGAACCCTCGGCCGCTGGCGCCTATGAAGCGCTCAAGGCCGTCGGCAAGGAAGCCACCACGCTGATCGTCTCGGTCGACGGCGGCTGCCCGGGCGTCCAGAACGTCAAGGAAGGCGTGATCGGCGCCACGTCGCAGCAATACCCGCTGCTGATGGCGTCCAAAGGCATCGAAGCCATTGCGGCCTTCGCCAAGGACGGCACCAAACCGGCACCGACCGAAGGCAAAGCCTTCTTCGACACCGGCGTAGCGCTCATCACCGACAAGCCTGCCGCTGGCGTCGACTCGATCGACACCGCCAAAGGCACCGAGCTCTGCTGGGGCTGATCCCGTACTCCGCAATTGATTTGTAGCGGTAGTTAGTCGAAGTTGTTGTGCAAGGGCGGCCATCGCGCCGCCCTTGTCATAACGGGCCGCTGTTGCTCGTAGCGGCTCCACATAGGGGGAGTAGAGCATGTCCTCAAGCTTTGAAGAAGGACTGAAAGGCGCATCTGAAAAGGTCGCCGAATTCCACGAAGAAAAAAGCACTCTCAAGAAACTGCAGCACTGGCTCCACCAGACGCCCGCCGCAGTGCCGATGATCGTGCTCGTTGTTGCGTTGATTATATTCGGCCTGTTGTCACCGAACTTCTTCAAGGCCATGACGCTCTCGACCATTCTCCAGCAGATCGCCATCGTGGGCATCATCGGCTGTGCGCAGACGGTCGTGATCCTTACCGCCGGCATCGACCTCTCGGTTGGCGCAATCGCCGTGTTTTCCTCCGTCCTCATGGGACAGATGACATTCCGCTACGGTATTCCCGCCCCCCTCGCGATCGTCATCGGTCTGGGCCTGGGTACGCTGATGGGGTTCATCAACGGCTACCTGATCGCCAAGATCAAACTGCCGCCGTTCATCGTCACGCTCGGCACATGGCAGATCCTGCTGGCCTCGAACTTCATCTACTCCGCCAACGAAACCATCCGTTCGCAAGATATCTCCGCAACGGCTCCCGCCCTGCAATTCTGGGGCCAGTCGATCCAGCCGGGCGGGGTCAAGATACTCTATGCCGTGTTCTTGCTGATCGTTATGGTCGCCGTGATGTCCTATGTGCTGCGCCAGACCGCCTGGGGCCGCCATGTCTACGCCGTCGGAGACGATCCTGATGCGGCACAGCTGGCTGGCGTCGAAACCCAGAAAATCCTGATCCAGGTCTATGCACTTGCAGGGTTTTTCTGCGCCGTCGCCGGATGGGTCATGATCGGCCGTTTCGGCTCGGTGTCCCCCACCGCATCGACAGGCCAGCTTGGCAACATCCAGTCCATCACCGCTGTGGTGATAGGCGGTATCTCCCTCTTCGGCGGACGCGGTTCCATCGTCGGCATGTTCTTCGGGGCGCTCATCGTCGGCGTCTTCGAGATGGGCCTCAAGATGGTCGGCACCGACCCGCAATGGACCTTCTTCCTGATTGGCGTGCTTATCATCTTCGCCGTCGGCGTGGACCAGTGGATCAGAAAGGCATCAGCATAATGGAACCGATCCTCAAAGGCCGTAACCTCGTCAAACGCTACGGCAAAGTCACAGCCCTCGATCATTGCGACTTCGATCTGATGCCGGGCGAAATCCTTGCCGTCATCGGTGACAACGGGGCAGGCAAGTCCTCCCTCATCAAGGCGGTCTCTGGCGCCGTTGTCCCTGACGAAGGCGAGATCTGGCTCGAAGGCAAGAAGGTCGCCTTCAATACACCGCTCGAAGCGCGCGGCGCGGGCATCGAAACGGTCTACCAGACGCTGGCCATGTCCCCTGCCCTGTCGATCGCCGACAACATGTTCATGGGTCGCGAACTTCGCAAACCGGGCATCATGGGCAGCCTCCTCCGCCAGCTTGACCGCCCGGCGATGGAAAAGTTCGCCCGTGCCAAGCTGAACGAACTCGGGCTGATGACCATCCAGAACATCAACCAGCCGGTTGAAACGCTCTCGGGTGGTCAGCGTCAGGGCGTCGCCGTGGCCCGCGCCGCAGCCTTTGGCTCCAAGGTGGTGATCCTTGACGAACCGACGGCAGCCCTCGGTGTCAAGGAAAGTCGCCGCGTGCTGGACCTGATCCGTGATGTCCGCTCGCGCGGCATCCCGATCATCCTGATCAGCCACAACATGCCCCATGTGTTCGAGGTCGCTGACCGCATCCACATCCACCGCCTTGGCAAGCGGCTCTGCGTCATCAAGCCCGGCGACTATTCCATGTCGGACGCCGTGGCTTTCATGACCGGCGCCAAGGTGCCTGAAGG
>JBATMT010000684.1:0-2074 GCA_049289975.1 Paracoccaceae bacterium
GATCGGCGCAAGGCGCCGAAACTCAGAGGCTGGTGCGCAGGTGCCAGAGTTCGGGGAACAGTTCGACCTCGAGCATCCGCTTGAGATAGCTCACCCCGCCCGTGCCGCCAGTGCCGCGCTTGAGCCCGATCACCCGTTCGACGGTTGTGACATGGTTGAAACGCCAGCGGCGGAAGTAGTCCTCGAAATCCACCAGCTTCTCGGCCAACTCGTAGATGTCCCAGTACTTTTCGGGTGCTCGGTAAACCTCGCGCCATGCGTCCTTGACGCGTTCGTCGACGGTCCACGGTTGGCTGTAGTCGCGGGCCAGCACATCGGCGGGAACGGCGATGCCCGCCCGGTTCAGCGCGGCAAGCGACACATCGTAAAGCGAGGGCTGCGCCAGTTCGGCCTCCAGTTTCGCAAGAATGTCGGCGCGGTGGGCATGGGGCTTCAGCATGGCGGAGTTGCGGTTGCCGCTGGCAAACTCGATCAGCCGATATTGCCATGACTGAAAGCCCGAAGACTGGCCGAGATCGTCGCGGAAGGTGGTGTAGTCCGACGGCGTCATGGTGCGCAGCACGTCCCATGCCGAGTTCAACTGCTCCATGATGCGCGACACGCGGGCGAGCATCTTGAAGGCTGGTTGCAAGGCGCCTGCCGCGATGGACGCACGCGCGGCGCCGATTTCGTGGAGGGCGAGTTTCATCCAAAGTTCGGAAGTCTGGTGCTGGATGATGAACAGGAGTTCGTCATGGGCGGCGCTGAGCGGTCGTTGCGCGGTCAGGATCTGGTCGAGCGCAAGGTAGTCACCGTAAGACATGCGCCCGTCGAAAGACATTTGCGCACCTTCGCGAGAGGGATCGTAGGATTGGGTCATTTCAGGCTCCGGCAGAAAAAGGAAAAGCAATTGCAGCCGGTTGGCTGCCGTCTTTCACCTGATCCGTGCGGCAAGGGCGGCCTTCACGGCCATGCGTCGCCAAAGCCCGGCCCATGCGCCGGGGCGGGCCAGCGGCGGTTCGACATGCAGGCGGGGCTTTCGGGTATCAGCCATTCTGGTGTCCCCCCGGTTCAAGCGCGATCGACATATGGAAGACCTCGTAGATTTCCCCATCGGCGGCAAGATCCTCGGGCCTGTCCACGGTCCAGCCGCGGGCAAGGAAGAAGCGGCGGGCGAGGTGGCTGGCGATGACGGTCATGCGCGGCAGATGCTTGGCATGGGCCTTGGCCAGAAGGGCGTCGTAGAGAGCGCGGGCTGTGCCCTTGCCCATCTCGGAGGGCAGCACGAAGGCCATGTCGAGATAGCCCGTATGGTCGAGCGACATGAACCCCACGACCTGCGGGCCACGCTCGGCCACCCAGCACCATTGATCCATCAGCTTGTCTGGATCTTCGTAGTCAGGTTCGGGCGAGGGTGCCCAGGCGTTGCGCTGGGCTTCGTTGTAGAAATCAGCGGCCCCTTCACGCACGGCCTTGAAGAAGACGCGCGCGCAGGCGGCGCGGTCTTCTGGCCGGTAGCGGCGGATGGTGACGGTCAGGTCACCTTCGAGCGCATCTTGTACTGCGGCTGATCCCAAAGGTTCTTCTCCATCACCTCGGCCAGAATGGCCACGGCACCGGTTACGTCATCCATCGTGGTGTAAAGCGGCGTGAAGCCAAAGCGCAAAATGTCAGGGGCGCGGAAATCGCCGATGACGCCGCGTGCGATGAGCGCCTGCATGATCGCGTAGCCTTCCTTGTGACGGAACGAGACCTGACTGCCGCGCACCTGAGCGTCGCGCGGGCTGGCGAGGGTGAGCGACGGGCAGGCGGCCTCAACCCCCTTGATGAAGGCTTCGGTCAGTTCGATTGCGCGGGCGCGGACGTCGGCCATCTCGACTGTGTCCCAGATATCCATCGACGCTTCGAGCGCGGCGAGTTGCAGGACGGGCGGCGTGCCGACACGCATCCGTTCGATGCCGCGACCGGGGCGATAGCCGATGTCGAAGGCAAAGGGCTGTTCGTGGCCGAGCCAGCCCGAAAGTGCCGGGCGGGCGCGGTCGGCGAGGCGCGGCGCGACATAGATGAAGGCCGGGCCGCCGGGGCCGGAGTTCAG
>JBATMT010000685.1:0-1838 GCA_049289975.1 Paracoccaceae bacterium
TCGCACTTCTTCATGCAGTTGCACATATTGAATTGAACGCGGTCGATCTGCACTGGGACATCATTGCGCGCTTTGCCGATGTGCCGATGCCGCCAGGTTTTTACGACGACTGGGTAAAGTCGGCCGACGAAGAGTCAAAACACTTCAACCTGATGTGCGATTGCCTGGAGTCATTGGGCAGCCACTACGGCGCACTGCCTGCCCATGCCGGAATGTGGCGTGCGGCGGAGGATACTGCGGACGATCTGCTTGGGCGGTTGGCTGTGGTGCCAATGGTTCTGGAAGCCCGCGGGTTGGATGTGACGCCCGGCATGATTGAGATTTTCCACAAGTCAGGTGACACAGGCGCGATTGCCGCGCTTGAGACGATCTATGCCGAAGAAGTTGGTCATGTGGCCTATGGCTCGAAGTGGTTCAACTTTCTCTGCGGGCGAAACAATATCGACCCAAAGGACAAGTTCCACGAGTTGGTGCGGCGCTATTTCCACGGGGCGCTGAAACCACCTTTCAACGAGGAAAAGCGAGCAGAAGCCGGACTGCCGCCCGATTTCTACTGGCCACTCGCCGAGGCGAATAGTCGTCTACCATAGGGTTATCGGTACAGATTCCATAAAATTTCGGCGAGATACTGCCGATACAGGTGTCGGGGCGGCTAACAGAGCCGGACCTTTGTCAAAACAAGTTGCTCCAATGGTAGGTGGTTGCTAACGCAATTCAGTCGACCCGTTGGGGAATGGGGCGATGCCTTTCGGACAGCTGCCAAAACGGGGGCACTCAGCTTGACTTCACGGTATTTCCACCGCGCCAGCGCGGCGTTAGAGCGTCGTTTGCCGGAACAACGTCTGTTTCTGAAATCAGACGAGGGTACGCGGTTCATACGGCTTGGACCCTGGACGCAGGCTCTGGTTCTGTCGGGATCGGCGCTGCTGCTGGCCTGGACGATCATCGCCTCGGCGGTTCTTCTGATTGACTCGATCGGTTCGGGAAATGCCCGTGAACAGGCGCGCCTTTCGATGGTGGCGTTTGAAAACCGTCTGGACGTCTTGTCCAAGGAACGCGACCAGCGCGCTGCCGAAGCTGCCGCTGCGCAGGAACGTTTCAATCTGGCGCTTGATCAGGTGTCGCGGATGCAGTCTGCGCTACTTGAATCCGAGCAACGCCGCCGCGAGCTTGAGACCGGCATTGGCCTTATCCAGACGACACTTCGCTCGGCCATGACTGAGCGTGACATGGCGCGGGCTGAAACGGCGCAACTGACGGGAGGCGGCGCGAAAGTGGCCGTCGGGACATCCACTGCGGACGTGACTGAAACACTGAAGTTTCTGACCACCGCGCTTGGCCGTACTGCTGCTGAACGTGATGCGATGGCGGTTGTCGCAGATAACGCCAAGATCGAGGCCGACGATGTGGCCTATGAAATGCGGCTGATGCAGGACCGGCACGATGAAATCTTTAGCCAGCTTGAAGATGCCGTCACGATCTCGATGGAGCCGCTCGACAAGGTGTTCACCTCGGTAGGGATCGACCCGCAGGATCTTATTGCAGATGTTCGGCGTGGATACTCCGGTCAAGGAGGCCCGGTCGGGCCGCTTATTCCGGCATCTCTGCCTGGCGGAGATACGCCTGAGGCGAAGGCCGACGTTGAGCGAGCCAGCAAGATTCTTGAGGGCCTCGACACGATGAATCTGTATCGGATCGCTGTCGAAAAGACGCCGCTCTCCATGCCATTGAAAAGTGCCTTCCGCTTTACCTCTGGCTTCGGCCGCCGTTGGGGCCGTCTGCACGCGGGTGTTGATCTTGCGGGAAGCTTCGGCTCGCCAATCTATGTGACCGCCGAC
>JBATMT010000686.1:0-3001 GCA_049289975.1 Paracoccaceae bacterium
GATCGGCATAGTCCTCACCCTCGTCCTCCGTCAGATGGTGGCGCGAGGCCAGCTTGTAGGCGCGCCGGGCATCGCCTTCGCGCATCTCCTTGCGCGCCAGCTTCCGCCGCCAATCGGCCCACGCCGCCGGATCGCCAAGACTTTCGGCACTGCCCGAGCGCTCCAGCATCAGGTCAGCGGCGTCTGCATACTTGTCCTTGGAAATCCGCCAACGGAACCGGTCATAGGCCAGACCGGCCGACCCGGCCATCTTCTCCGGCACCGCCTTGATCAGCGCATCGAGCCCCTTGCCGTCTTCCTGCAACGCGATCCGCGCCAGAGCCACCGCCCGCGTATTCTCGCTGACCAGCGGCACCATGCGCTTGGCATCCGAAAGCGCACCCGCCCACAGCATCGCCGCCATGCGTCCACCATGATGCTCTTCAAGAACCGGCCCATAGGCGGCCAGAAACGCGTCTTGATCGGATGCCGACATCGGCAGGTTGCGCCAACCGCGCACCGCCTCGCCCTCTGCTGCTGCCCGGTCGCCCATCGCGTCATAGGCTTCGGCCAGCGCCAGACTGCCAGTGCCTGTCTGAGGCACTCCGCCCGCGAAATAGGATGTGACGAGCGTCGGGCTGACGCCCGGCTGAATCGCCGCTTCACCCTTCTTGCGCAACAGCTTGATGCCCGGCCAGTCGGGATGGCGTGTGAGGAAGTCGAGATAAAGCGCGAACGGCGCCTCATGCTCGCGCAGGAGCTTCCACTCCAGTATGTCTGCCGACAACGGCCCCGAGGCCGCGGCCTTCACCTCGGCCTGTTCCCAGTCGCCTCGGTCGGCAGCGGCGATAGCTTCGGCAAGAATCCCAGCATCTTCAGCCCGTGTGCCGGCGGCGCATAGGTAAAAAACGCTCAAGGATGCGGCAAGTGTCAGGCTGCGGAACATGATTTTCGGGACTGCTTCGATCTTTTTGCGTCAATGTACCGCCTTCGCGGGTGCCCGCAACACACAAACTTGGCAAGCCGCGCACATGTGGTTAGGTTCCGCCCGATTTCAACGGGCGAGTCAGCCCACACCAAAGGAGCGTGTCATGTTCAAAGGGTCCTACCCTGCCCTGGTCACGCCGTTCAAGAACGGCGCAGTGGATTTTGACGCACTCAAGAAACTTGTCGACTGGCACGTCGCCGAAGGCAGCCACGGGTTGGTGCCCGTTGGTACAACCGGCGAAAGCCCGACGCTCAGCCATGCCGAACATGGTCAGGTCATCGAGGCCGTGGTGAAGGCCGCCGCGGGCCGTATCCCGGTCATCGCCGGGGCCGGATCGAACAACACCGCCGAAGGTATTGACCTGATCCGCCATGCCGAGAAAGTCGGCGCGGACGCGGCCCTTGTCGTGACGCCCTATTACAACAGGCCGACCCAGCGTGGCATGATCGCCCATTACACTGCGCTGCATGATGCCTCGAACCTGCCGATCATCATCTACAACATCCCCGGCCGTTCGGTCGTGGACATGATCCCCGAAACGATGGGCGAACTGGCCAAGTTGCCGCGCATCGTCGGCGTCAAGGACGCGACCGGCAAGATCGAGCGTGTGAGCCAGCAACGCGCCTCATGCGGCAAGGACTTCATCCAACTGTCGGGCGAAGACGCGACCGCGCTTGGCTTCAACGCCCATGGCGGCGTCGGCTGCATCTCGGTTACGGCCAACGTCGCGCCGCGCCTGTGCGCCGAGTTTCAGGAAGCCACGCTGGCCGGTAACTACGCCAAAGCGCTTGAGTATCAGGACCGCCTTATGCCGTTGCACGAGGCGATCTTCATCGAACCCGGCCTTGTTGGCGCAAAGTACGGCCTGTCACGGCTTGGCCTTTGCTCGGAAGAAGTGCGCCTGCCGCTGAGCGGCCTGCTGGACACGACCAAGGCCAGGATCGACGCCGCCATGCGCCACGCCGGCCTGATCAACTAAACGGCTGGCGACCCAAAAACGTCAGTCGAACTCAGCGCTGCACAATGACAAGTGACCCCGGCTCGACCGCCCCGTAGCCTGTGGCGCCCGACCGCTGGGGGTCACTGCTGACAACCGCCAAAAGCGTGAAGAAGATGGCTAAGAACAAGGTCTCGTGCATGGCGGTCCCAGTGATGTGCCCCTGCCCTTCAGACCTAATCAACAAAGATTAACGCGCCGTTACCAGCGACGGCCGCGCCGTTTTACGCCACCATCGCCTCGGCGCGCTTCAGATCGACGCTGACCAACTGGCTGACGCCCTGCTCCTGCATGGTCACGCCAAACAGCCGGTCCATCCGTGCCATTGTCACCGCGTGGTGGGTGATGATCAGGAACCGTGTATCGGTCCGCCGCGTCATCTCGTCCAAAAGGTCGCAGAAGCGCGTCACGTTGGCATCGTCGAGCGGCGCGTCCACCTCGTCCAGCACACAGATCGGCGCAGGATTGGCAAGGAACACCGCAAAGATCAGCGCCAGAGCCGTCAGCGTCTGCTCGCCACCGGACAGAAGCGAAAGCGTCGCCAGCTTCTTGCCGGGCGGCTGGCACATGATCTCAAGTCCGGCCTCCAGCGGATCGTCGCTTTCGACCAGAACCAGATTGGCCTCGCCACCGCCAAAGAGGTGCGTGAACAGCAGCCGGAAATTTTCGTTCACCTGCTCGAACGCCGTCAGAAGCCGCTCGCGTCCTTCGCGGTTCAGCCCGGAAATCCCGGCACGAAGCTTCTTGATCGCCTCTTCCAGATCGGCCTTTTCCTGCACCAGAGTGTCGTGCTCGGTCTGGACTTCCTTCGCATCCTCCTCGGCGCGCAGGTTGACCGCACCCAGAGCATCACGCTGCCGCTTCAGGCGGTTCACATCGGCATCGAGCGCTTCGGCGTCGGGCATCTTCTCCGGGTCGGCGTTCAGGCTTTGCAGCAATGTTCCCGGCGTGTTGTCGGTTTCTTCGCGAATGCGCTCGGCAGCATACTCGACCGTTTCCCGAGCTGCGTCGGCCCGCGCTTCGGCGCGCGCCCGCGC
>JBATMT010000687.1:0-2156 GCA_049289975.1 Paracoccaceae bacterium
CCTTCAGCCCATGCGAGTCCGCCAGCCATAGTCAGTGCAGCCGCCAGAATGATCGAATATTTCATCTTCTTCTCCTGTTGCTCGAAATCGGGCTCGGCTCACGCCACACCCGGGGAAAGACTTTCAGCTCAAGGCAAATCCACGCCGGCGGGTGACTCAGCAGAGCCCCCGGGATCGCCTGAACAATCCGTCCTTCATGTCTTTGCCGTACCGGAACAATCGCAAGACGGCGGCTATGCCACCGCCCGAGACTGAGCCGAAAAAGCCTCATCCCGCCCCGAAC
The DNA here is from genome assembly GCA_049289975.1 of Paracoccaceae bacterium. Classification (GTDB taxonomy): domain Bacteria; phylum Pseudomonadota; class Alphaproteobacteria; order Rhodobacterales; family Rhodobacteraceae; genus TMP-24. The sequence goes on from JBATMT010000687.1 coordinate 284, forward strand.
TAATAGGAACGAGCTTTTGAAAGCTACACTTACAAAAGTGAACCAGCGAAACGACGCCGCAGAGTCGGCGGAATCTCCCCCAGTGCTAGTCTTTGCCAATAATATCCGAATGCTAGTACAAGCGACTTTCCGCCAGCAATCGTCAGATCTTCATGTCGAAGCCAAGATGCTTGGCCACGGTGAAGATATCCTTATCACCGCGACCACACATATTCATCACGATGATATGGTCCTTGGGTAGTCCCGGCGCGATCTTCATCACATGGGCAAGTGCGTGGCTTGGCTCCAATGCGGGAATGATACCCTCCTGCAGGCAGCATAGTTGGAAAGCCTCCAGTGCCTCTGCATCGGTAATCGAGACATACTCCGCACGACCGGTGTCGTGCAGCCAGGAATGTTCCGGCCCAATTCCTGGATAATCCAGCCCTGCCGATATCGAGAAACCCTCAAGGATCTGCCCATCCGGGTCTTGCAGCAGATAGGTCCGGTTGCCGTGCAGAACACCCGGCCTCCCGCCCGTCAGTGAAGCACAATGCTGCATCCGGTCGTCAACGCCTTTGCCGCCAGCTTCCACTCCGATAATCCGCACCGACTTGTCGTCTAGGAACGGGTAAAACAGACCCAGCGCGTTCGACCCGCCACCGATCGCTGCCACTACCGTATCAGGCACTCGACCTGCACCTTCTAGTTCGGCCAGTTGCCAGCGCACTTCCTTGCCGATGATCGACTGGAAGTCACGCACCATTGCCGGGTAAGGATGCGGACCAGCTACCGTGCCGATGCAATAGAACGTATCGCGGACATTGGTCACCCAATCACGCAGCGCATCGTTCATCGCGTCCTTGAGCGTTCCCCGACCGGAAGTGACCGGAACGACAGTTGCCCCCAAAAGCCGCATGCGGAACACATTAGGTGCCTGACGCTCGACGTCATGCGCGCCCATGTAAACGATGCACTTCAGGCCGAACTTCGCGCACACCGTTGCCGTCGCTACGCCATGCTGACCAGCTCCGGTCTCGGCAATGATCCGTGTCTTGCCCATCCGGCGGGCAAGAATTATCTGGCCCAACACGTTGTTAATCTTGTGCGCGCCGGTATGGTTCAACTCGTCACGCTTGAGATAGATCTTCGCACCACCCAGATGCTTGGTTAGACGATCCGCATAATAAAGCGGTGAAGGCCGGCCCACATAATGCTTCCAGAGCCAGTCCATTTCGGCCCAGAAAGTCGGATCCGTCTTGGCATGTTCATACCGCTCCTCAAGGTCGAGGATCAGCGGCATCAGCGTCTCTGAAACAAAGCGCCCCCCGAAATCTCCGAAGCGACCGTTCTCGTCCGGTCCAGTCATGAAACTGTTGATCAGGTCCTCGGCCATCTGGCGCCTCCACTCAAGACACTTCGGCTTTATCGGCTTGTCTGCGCTCGGTAAAGGCCGCGACAAGGCAAGGCACTTCAATAGCGCGCGAAATTTGTTAGCCTTTGCCGTCAAACAGGAGGATTCCCATGCACGCGTTCCTGACTGCCGCGCTCTTTGCCGTCACGTGGGCCACTTCCCTCGCCTCGTCGGCCAATGCCGCACCCGCAACGACCGATCTTGCCAAGGCAGCAGGCATGACCCTCAACGTCGACGGCCGCATCCGCAATGCCTGCGACGAGGACGTAACGCCAATAGTCTCCGACATCGATTTTGGTGGCGCGGTCGGAATTACATCTCTGCTCGTCATTCCAGGCGGCGAAGCCATGCCAACCTGCTACGGAGATGTACCGGGCGACATGTATCTCTTTGCGACGGACGGTGAAGGATACCGCCAGATCTTTCAGGGCGGCGGTTACATCATGGTGCTGCCAACCACCCAGAACGGCGTCCATAACT
>JBATMT010000688.1:0-3058 GCA_049289975.1 Paracoccaceae bacterium
CCACCGGGCCGATTTCCGGCGACTGGTGAAAGAGGAAATGGACTACGTGATCGGAAACCAGCACGAGTGGTGCTCGCTTTACCAGACTGAAGACCTTGAAGCAGCACTCGCACAGGCTCACGCCGAATGTCCGGTCGTCGTCTGCACCAGATCAGGTGACGATGTCATCCTGTTGCGCGGTCATGAGCGCGTTGAAGTTCCGGTGCACCGGGTGGTGCCGGTCGATGCGACCGGGGCAGGCGACCAGTTTGCCGCAGGTTTCCTTTACGGACTGGCAACCGGCCAAAGCCTCAAGACCGCCGGTCGCATGGGTTGCATCGCGGCGGCCGAGGTTATCAGCCACTTCGGCGCGCGCCCCGAAAATGACGTCAAGGCGTTGTTCCGCGCCGAAGGTTTGATCTAGGGCGCGACTGACCGTCCAGCTTTGTGAAGCGGAAAGCAGAATCGTTGCGACACCTGCGAGCCAATTCTGGCCCAGGTTGGCTGGTTCAGCCGCACGCTGGTCCGCCCCTCATTTGCTGCCGATAGAAGCTCTGCCGCCGTCCGATCGGCGTGTGCCGGGTGTCGGACGATCTCTGATGCAACGGTGGCGCGCAGGATATGCGGCGCGTCATCGGGACGGTCTGTCAGCGCGGCAAGGTCCAGCGGTTTGAGACCGCCATTCTGGGTCTCGAGAATGATCATTTGCTATCCGATACGCACAGAAAGCTGCGGGACAACGAGTGTTGCCAACAGGCGCGATTGAACAATGGAGCGCGTCGTGTCGAGTCTGGACACCGTCGCAGTAGGCCAAGGCAGGGCGGTGTTGCAGATCATTGCAAACAGTGAGCCATGTTCATCCGCAACCCAGCGCGCAATCTCTGTGACTGGCAACACGTCGCATTGGTTCGATGCAAGGCCCGTGAACGACCCGCCTAACGCCACCCCCATGGCTTCAAGAGAATGAGCGCAATCATCAATCCCTACAACTTCGGCCCCCCGCGAAACCAGTTTCCTTGCCAGCGCTGGACCCAAGCCGCGCGTTGCTGCGCTTAGAAGAACCTTTCTTCCTGCGAACAGGTTGATCTCCATCCCGAACATTCTGATGTCCTTGCTATGCTACTCAGCTTCTCATAATGTGAGCCAATGCTCGCGTTTGAAACTCGCATATCGTGACCCAGCATCCGGACCCCCCGCGGCCAAGAAAAATACCAACGCAGGCACGCAGTCGTGCCACGTTCGAGGCAGTACTCGAGGCCGCCACTCGCATTCTTCAGGCTGGCGGCTTATCGGCGATAACCACGAATCTTGTTGCCGAAACTGCAGGCATATCGGTCGGCTCGCTGTACCAATACTTCCCGTCCAAAGAAGCGATCCTTTCCGAACTGGTCACGCGTATGCGTCTGTCCATGTCCGAACGGTTGGCTGATGCCTCTGCCCGGGCGCAGGAACTTCCACTTCGTCAAGCGATACCGATGCTCATGGAAGCGGCCGTTCACCAATACGCGACCCAACCTGCTCTGACTGCTGCTCTCGAGGCTGCCGAGGCACAGTTGCCTCGCAGTCCGGAAGTTCGCGCGGGTCGTCGGAAGGTACGAGACGCACTGGTTGCGTGCCTTGATCTTCGCGGCATACCCGATCCGCAGGAGGCGGCGCTCGATATTGCAGCCATGACGCGAGGCATCGTCATGGCCTCCGTCTACTCGGGCAAGGCTGACTTTGAGTTGGTTCGAAAGCGCATCGAATGGGCCGCGCTTGGATATCTCGCCGAACGGATGGGCAGGTCATCAGACCTACTCTAGTCGCCCAGCTTTGCGTGAACTTCGTCCAGATCGACCTCGCCCAGCGGCATTTTGTTGCCGGGGTTGTCAAAATCGTATCGGAACAACTGGAAGTCTTTCTTGTAGATTTCATAGATCAGATGCATCGAAAGGTCGTCAAAATAGTCTTCGACCGGATGCAATCTCTTCGGGCCGTGACCTTCGCTCTCATTGAAGCGCGGAATAGCATCGATATCGACCGAAACGGGCGTTTCTACCCGATCCAGCACGGACTTCATGCCTTCGTTGAACTTCTCAGTGAAGAAGATCGCATCATAGTGCCCGCCATTGACGATGAACGTCGATATGTGACCCGACATCGCCGACCAGTGAATGTCCGGCTCCATCGGACGCCGCCACCTGATAGTGTCGCGAGCGAACAGCAGAAAACGGCGGAAACTTTTGATCTGGTCGAACTCGAAGCCGTTTTCGGCAGTTCCGACGTCAATTCCGTACTTCTGGACCAACATCGGAACGAGGTTGCCACGATAGCGCTTCCCGTTGCGCTGAACGCCTGCGATCTTGTCGAAGAACGACGACATGATCCGCGTGTAAGGATTGCGAACGCAGGTGAAGGAAAGGCTCTTGTGGCCACGAACATTGTCTTCGATCAACGGCTGGCTGGTTTCCTGAGCCCACTTGTGAAGACCAGAGGTGGCATCATGGATATCGCCATCATAAAAGCGACCGTGATCTGAATAATACATGATCTGACCGATGGTCGAACAGGCGCACTTGGGCACCACCCGATAGACCATACTCTGACTTTCGGTCATCCAAGTCCCGGGAAAACCCATACCCAACACCCTAAATAGTCACTTGCGATGAGGCAACGTGCGCAGAATAAATGAGAAAACTATGCAAGTTAACACTGTCTTAACAATCTCACTTGCCGCTATGTGAACGAAATACAGGCAAAATACCAAAGAAAAGACGGGAAAATCCACGGCAATGGCCGAAATAGCCTATATTCTGCTGTGTCACAAAGACCCCGATGGGATCATTGCGCAGGCCTGTCGTCTGACTGAGGCCGGCGATTATGTCGCCATTCATTTCGATGCCCGCGCCAAGCCCGAAGATTTCATGCGCATTCAAGCTGCCCTGAAAGGCAACACCCGCGTCGCATTCGCTGGCCGCAGAATTCGCTGTGGCTGGGGAGAGTGGAGTCTGGTCGAGGCGTCGCTTCTTGCGATAAAGGCCGCCGCCCGGGCCTTCCCTGCGGCTACCCACTTTTACATGCTGTCAGGTGACTGCATGCC
>JBATMT010000689.1:0-1776 GCA_049289975.1 Paracoccaceae bacterium
CTACAACATCTTGCGCCACAATGGCGTCGAGATTGGCAAAGCCGATTTCCTCGGCGGAGCGTGAGCCCGATTCAATGAGATCTTTCGCAAACCTGACAGATCTCGCCGATCAATACGGCTCGGACAAGGGTTCGGTGAAGCATCGCTACACCGAACTCTACCAGATGCTGTTTCACCCCTACCGCACCCAGAAGATCCAGTTTCTTGAAATGGGTCTTCAGATCGGGGGACCGGAACTGGGTCATGGGGCTGACCGCACCACGACCGATCTGCCATCGGTGCGTATGTGGCTCGACTATTTTCCCAAAGCTCAGATTCACGGGCTGGATGTCTCGGACTTTGCCTGGTTTTCGGCGCCGCGCTTTACCTTTCACCGTTGCGATATGGACGCGAGGGAGAACCTCGCAAAGACTGCGGCCGACTTGCCCGAGATGAATATCATCATCGACGATGCCAGCCATGCCTCGCATCACCAGCAAAACGCCTTCCTCGAGCTGTTTCCGCGGCTGGCGTCCGGTGGGCTCTACATCATCGAGGATCTGCGGTGGCAACCGGAAAGCTATGAAAAGGCGGGCATAACCAAAACGGCGCAGCTTTTTCGCACCTTTTCCGAAAGCCGCAAGTTCACGCACCGCGATCCAGTGATTCAGGCGGAACTGTCGGCACTTGCCCCGGATATATCGGGCTGCTTCGTCTTTCAGGTCCGTTATGACAAGAAGCGGCGCGATCAAGTGGCCGTCATCCACAAAAGGTGATCGGCTGTGCACAGGCGCTGACATTGTCATGGGCTGACGCATAGGCGTAAGGTCTGCCTCAAGAAAAGATTGAGAGGTGTCGGATGGGTGCGCGCATTGGGTTGGTTGGCCTTGGCACGATGGGATCGGCGCTGGCGCTGAACATTGCCGAGAAGGGCTTTGAGATTGCGGTCTATAATCGCACTCCCTCCGTCACCGACGCATTCATGGCATCGGCAGGCCCGCTGGCCAAGCGGCTGACTGCCGCCGCCACGCCCGAGGCGCTGGTCGCGGACCTGACTGCTCCACGTGCGATCCTGATCATGGTCAACGCTGGCGGGCCGGTCGATTCGGTGATTGCGAGCCTGTTGCCTTACCTTGCAGCGGGCGATCTGCTGATCGACGGCGGCAACGCCGACTTCAACGATACGCGCCGCCGCGAGGCTGACCTGAAAGGCAAGGGCATCCGCTTCTTTGGCATGGGCGTTTCGGGTGGCGAGGAAGGTGCGCGGCACGGACCGTCGATCATGGTGGGCGGTCCGGCAGAGGCTTACGAGCCGGTCCGTGACATCATCGAGGCGATTGCTGCGCGCTATGAGGGCGACCCATGCGCCGCGCATCTGGGGCCGGACGGTGCGGGCCATTTCGTCAAGACCGTTCACAACGGCATCGAATATGGCGACAAGCAGATGATTGCCGAAATCTGGGGTCTCTTGCGCGATGGTGCGGGCATGACGCCGGAACAGGCGGCAGGTGTGTTTGCCGGGTGGGATGGTGGCCCGCTCAAGTCCTATCTGATCGAGATCACCGCCAAGGTTCTGTCGGCCAAGGACCCCGAGACGGGCAAGCCGATGGTGTCGGTCATTGCCGATCAGGCGGGACAGAAGGGCACCGGGCGCTGGACGCTGATCGAGGCGTTGAAGCTTGGCCTGTCGGCGACGACCATTGATGCCGCCGTTGCGGCGCGGAGTTTCTCGGCGGCGAAGGCGGTTCGGGTGGCGGGGGATGCGCTGTTCGACGCGCCCGCGCCTTCGGCTCCGCC